>JACQEY010000228.1 GCA_016200355.1 Nitrospirota bacterium | reverse complement strand
GTTCGAAACGGAGCAATCCAAGCTCTCACCACAGACCATTCCTGGGTTGCCGAACAGGTCCTCAAGGGGCTCATCACGGAAGATGAGGCCAAACACTCTCCCCGCAGGAACGTCGTGACTAGAGCCCTCGGCATCGAGAGCAGCATCAACGTAGAACTGACGGAGGTTCCGGTCAAGAGCGGAGACATGCTGTTGCTCTGCTCAGACGGACTGACCCGTGATGTCCAGGCGAACGACATTCTTCACGTCCTCAGTGGATCGGAAGACCTTTCCACCATGTCCGATCGCCTCATCGTCATTGCAAACGAAGCCGGCGGTGAAGATAACACCACCGTGGTCATCGTGGCCCTGCGGGATGAATTCCAAGCCGGGCTGTGGGAGCGGCTAAAAAAACGATTCGCCGCGTAACGAATCACAGGGATCTTGCACAGGAGGAAATGCTATGCCTGAAACTTTGCCACAACCGGCCACACTACTCGTCAAACTTCACGGGCAAGGCTCGCAGCATATCGAACTTACCATTGAGACCTTGACGATCGGCCGGAAAGCCGACAATACCCTCGTCATCGAGGATCCTGCTGTCTCGGGGCATCATGCGCGGATCGTGAAGGTTCAGGCCGTCTTCTTTCTCGAAGACCTGATGAGCACCAACGGCACCGCCATTAATGGCAAGCCGGTCACGCGCCACCAACTACGTGACGCAGACGTGATCACTATCGGCCAACATCGGCTCGTCTTCCAAGAGAATGTGACAGCCAGTACGGCAGCACCGGCCCCCTTTGTCGATCTGGATCGAACTACTGTGCTCAAAGGAACGGATCGTACACCCGACGGACCGACGCTCACTGCCACGGTCCTAGTTGTTGCTGGAAAAACCGATCGGTTGGAGTACCCACTCACCAAACAAGTGAATGTCATTGGATCACAAGACGGAGCGGCCATTCGGTTGACCGGCTGGTTTGCCCCAAAATCTGCGGCGACGATCGCCCGCCGAGGCCAGACCTACTCCATCAGCCCTTCTCGGGGCGTGAAGTCTCTGCTCGTCAACGGCGTAAATGTTGTGGGACAACAGGATCTGAAGGATGAGGACCAGATCGAAGTGGCGGGCGTGACGCTGACGTTCTCTGTGCGTTCTGGAGCCAAGAACACCTCTCGCTAATGCCCACCCGGATACTTGAAGAAAACGGTGCCCTTCGGAAGGGCCTGGTAGCACCGGTCGGAGACCTCCTGGCCATGCGATTGTAGACACTGGAGGATCTGGCCGCTCCCAGGTTTGATTGCTCTGCAGAATTGTTTGACATCCTCGTCGCACGCTGTCTTCAATCGACTTTGATCTTCCTTCCATTTTACAAACCGCTCGTGCAACTGGCTTTGGCACAGCGGCAGAAGTTGTTTGGCGCGCTGTTTCAGACAGCGTGTACGATCAGAACCGTCCAGCGCATCGGGGCACAATTGTTCGATCTCGGCTTCGCATTTCAGACGGGAAGCCTGTAGTGCACGAGGATCCAACCCCGGAACAATTGGAGCCTCGATACTTGAGTCACGCGACCGATCATCGTCCCGCCTCGACACAACTTCCTCTGACGGAAACGGAGGAGCGGTGGGGATGGTTAAATCCAGCGTGGGTGGCACAGTTGGGGAAAATGAAGGTCCTGCCGCCTGACGAGTCTCAGCAGGCAGCGCAGCCGCAGACATCTCTTCTTGTGACGGGAAATTGAAGGCCACCGTCGCCCATACAAGCCCAAGCCCCAGGATGGTGATTGCGCCGGCGATCATGCCGCTCAAAGATTGCTGCTGAGCCATGGGTACTCCCTATGTGGACAGACCCAGCATAGGATAAGGCGAAAAAAAAATCGACGAATTGTTTGGTTTCTACCAGTCCCTGCCCAACATGATGGCGCGCGACAAGCGAGAGGAGCGAGACTGCGTGACGTGTGAGCCCTGTCCCTACCAGTCGCGCTTTTCCCGCTAGTCTCGCCCGTCTCGCTTGAGTTGTGAGCTAGTTGTCTGGAGTTTCGACGATGTGATTCTCGAACCTGGTGCAGCCCTCGGCGAGCAGCCGATTGGTGAGCATTTCTCCAGGCCATTCGATGGGCAAATCGGCCGTGAAGATCCACACATCGGGAGAGGTCCACACGGGACCGTGGTCTTCAGGAAGTTCGGGGTCGAACAGATCGGTCCAGACCGGCATGTACACACCGTTCCCGCATTGCGTATGGAGGTGCACGATCGTGCGTGCACGGACGAGCGGGTCGAGATCGCGCCAGACTGCCGCGGTCTCATCAGCCAACCGATGGAGCCGCACGGCATTTTGCGCATCGAAAATGGCATAGGCGGCATAGACCGGCGCTTCGATCATATCGGGAGCCAGCGCCAGCTCGGGGCATTGCGCCACGAGACCTTCAAGGAGAGCCCGGCGATGCCGGTCCTCCAGCGAATCGGGCAGTCCAGAATCCGGCACGCCGATCAACTCAAAGAAAAGAAAGGCCGTACTCTCGACAGGAGGATATAGCCGAGCGGCAATCGACGTGGCCCGCTGGGAATCCGCCACCGTACTCAAATGATCATTCAAACCCTGGAGACTGAGCGGCTCCAGCGTAGAATCGGTCAACAAGCGAGACTCCACCCGCACCACCGTCCCGGCAGAGAGCCGGAGATGTCGATGCAACAGCTCCGCCGTCGCAACCGGATCAATCTTCAACTTGAGTGGATGGGCCAGATTGGCTTGGAGAGGAAGTTCCAAGGCCGCCATAATGGCATACGCCAGTTTTTCATCGGCCGGCCCATCGATGAGCACGGAACAGGATGCCTCCGCGAGAAGATCGAAAAGCCATTCCGCCATATCCTCGTCCAACGCAGCCAACACTGTTAAAAGATCATACTCCCGTCCCTGCTCCAAAAACGCTTGCAGCGTATCGATGGCAGCTTCGGTATCGCCATGGTCATGGCGCCGAGCATTGATCAAGTGAACGAGATCTCGTGTAAGGGGGTCAGGGCGAGACCAACTTAGCATATCGACAGGCTCCTACCGCACAGACGTGCAGCACTGCTCTCCATGTTGCCAAACTTTCACTGTGGTAGCAAGCGCTCAAACAGTTTATTCCCACAGGGTCCGGACTGCCGATCGGAGAACATCATGCTCATGATCCAATCACTTTCACCAACACACGCTTTCGCCTCAGACCATCGAACTCCCCGTAGAAAATTTGCTCCCACGGGCCGAAGTCCAACCGGCCTTCGGTAATCGCCACCACGACTTCTCGCCCCATCAACTGGCGCTTGATGTGGGCATCGCCGTTATCTTCTCCCGTCTCGTTGTGCAGATAGGTCGCGCCCTGAGGAACGAGCGTATCCAAGAATCGATCATAGTCCTTGAGCAAGCCTGGTTCGTCATCATTAATATACACGCTGGCCGTGATATGCATGGCATTGACCAGCACGAGTCCCTCTTGGACTCCACTCTTCGTGACCGCCGCCTCAATCTGCTGCGTGATGTTGAGGTAGGCGCGTCGCGTCTTCGTCTCGAACCAAAGCTCTTCGCGATAGGATTTCATGGCTGTCGATCAGTGGGCGCTCATTCTGCCGAACTGGACCGCCAAGATGCAAGCCGCACCATCTTTCCCACACCGTCGATCTCTCAGGCTCCTGCCGGTATATCCGGTATATAATGACACTATGTCCATCAAAAAAACGACCAGGTTTTCACAACCACCACACTCTCCACGACTTCGACTTTCAGCCCATGCCAAAATAGTCCTCCGGGAGCGTTATCTGGCCAAGAATATTGCGGGAACGATCATTGAAACGCCGGCACAACTATTCTGGCGCGTCGCAACCGACATCGCACAAGCCGAACGACACTACCCTGCGGCCAGCCGGCTATCCCACGCGGCTCAACGCTGGTACGATTGCATGGCCCGCCTCGACTTTCTTCCCAATTCTCCCACGCTGATGAACGCCGGACGGCGTCTTCAGCAACTCTCCGCCTGTTTCGTCCTCCCGGTCGAAGACTCTCTGACATCCATTTATGACAGCCTGAGACATCAGGCCCTCATCCACCAATCGGGCGGCGGTACGGGATTCTCGTTTAGTCACCTGCGCCCTCACAACGACCGAGTCGCGTCGTCGAGCGGCGTGGCCTCCGGACCGATTTCTTTCATGCGCCTCTTCAACCTCTCGACGGACGTCATCAAACAAGGCGGAACCAGGCGCGGCGCCAATATGGGCGTGCTCCGTATCGATCACCCGGACATTCTCGACTTCATCGCACTCAAACAGACGCCGACCGAGATGACCAATTTCAACCTTTCCGTCGGCATCACCGATTCGTTCATGAAAGCTCTCGCGCACCATCGCACCTATACCTTGATCAATCCCCATAGCAACAAACCAACGCGGCGGCTCCCGGCACAACTCCTATTCGATCGGATCGTCGAAGCGGCTTGGACCAGCGGCGAACCGGGCTTGCTCTTTCTAGACACGATCAATCGGGCCAATCCTACCCCTCGGCTCGGCATGATCGAGTCGACCAATCCCTGCGGTGAACAACCGCTTCTGGACTATGAGTCCTGCACCCTCGGCTCCATTAACGTCGCTCACTTCGTCGCACGACCGAACACACAACCCACCATCGACTTCGCCAGATTAGCAGATACCATTGTCCTTGCCGTACGCTTCCTCGACAACGTGATCGATCGCAACCGCTTCCCGCTTCCTCACATCGACCGCATGACAAAACACACGAGAAAGATTGGCCTGGGCATTATGGGCTTTGCCGACTTACTGATCGCCCTCAATATCCCCTACAACTCCGAAGCCGCACTCCACATGGCAACGACTCTGATGGAGTTTTTTCGATCCCATGCCCATTTCGCGTCAACAGAGCTGGCCACCGAGCGTGGAGTCTTTTCTGCCTATCGAGGCAGCCTTCTCCAAACACTTCACCAGCGGCGTCGAAATGCGACTGTGACCACCATTGCACCAACCGGCAGCATCAGCCTCATCGCGGACTGCTCGCCGGGTATTGAACCGATATACGGTGTGCAGGAAGTCCGCCGCGTCATGAACGGCATCGTGCTCACCTCGCTTCATCCAGCCTTCATCCGTCGCGCGCGCGCCCTAGGTCTCGATCTCGACTCACTTCGGCCTGACCTGGCGGCTCATCCTTCGATTCAACATGTGACCCATGTCCCCGAAGAACTGCGTCGATTGTTCGTCACAGCGCATGATGTCTCCCCCGAGCATCACGTGCGTATGCAAGCCGTGTTTCAGCGATATAGCGACAGCGGTGTCTCGAAAACTATCAATTTGCCGGCCACGGCAACTCAAGCCGAAGTAGCCGCAGCCTTTCTGCTCGCATACCGACTCGGATGCAAAGGCCTCACCGTCTTTCGAACGGGCAGTCGGGAACGGCAAGTCTTATCCTGCAGCTCGGCCCATCCTTGTTAAGCTCGCTGCTCGTACGCAGAACTCTTCAAGTAAATTGACAGTACTCCGCGATGGTGATAGGTATTTTCACAGATTAGTCCAGGTGGGATCGAATCGCTCAGTAGGGAGGTGCTCGATGGCTGCGCTCGTTGGGAACCTGACATCAGTCTTGAATCCTTTTGATTGGACTCTTCTTTTCGCCCGCCAACCAGAACCGGATTTGGAATTCACGGAAGAGGAACTCGATCAAACGATCACCACGAAAGCAACGGGCCCGATACACCCCCGCAAGAAATCCGGTGGAGGAAGCCCGATTGTCTGGATACTTCTCCTGGCTCTTGTCGGAGGCATTGCCTATGTCGCCACCATGGAGCCGGAAATGATGGAAGAGTGGCTGAGCCCCTACCTCGGCGAAAGCAATCCACCACCACCGATAGCCACGAGACCGAAGCCGATAACCCCGGCGCCTGTGGCGCCACCGGTACCGGCACCTCAAGCCGCTCCCAGTCCGAGTAACATGGCCTCATCCCCCTCGGCCCCAGGAACCTCTCCCGCCGCTGAAGTCGCCCCAACAACCCCAGCAGTCGTTCCACCGCCCCAAATGACAGCGAGAACCGCTGCACCAGTCGTGCCTCCTCTCGACCCGATGTTCAGTGAAGGACAGAAAGTGACCGTCACCCTAGACGAAAGGGCTCCCGGCGGAAACATTTCGTTGTTCGCAGACTCATCGAGCAGCAAGCCCGGGCCAATCGTTCGCCCAGGAATCTCACTGACCGTCATGGACGGTGATCTACAGCCCGCCGGGTGGATGTATTTGGTGCGCACCGACGAAGGTGTCCAGGGTTGGGTATCGGAGAAACGTCTTCGCTTGAAGTTCTGACCCCTGCATTTTCTCTCACGCGAGTGGCCTGCTGAGCAGGCACATTCCGCCTGTTCCGGCGATCTCCCTGTGCTATAATCCGCCCGTTTTCTATCCCGTACACCTACAGTATCGAGACGACTCCATGGCTACGCTCTCAGCGATTATCTTCGATTTCGATGGCGTGATCGCGGACACCGAGCCCCTCCATTTCGCCGGCTTTCGTCAGACGCTGGCTGAAATCGGCATCAGCCTGACTGAGTCAGACTACTACGCCAACTACTTGGGGTACGACGATCGAGGCTGCTTTATCGCGGCGCTCACCGCGCACCGGCGCCCCACTGACCCAATCTCCCTCACACAGCTGATGCAACGAAAAGCCCATGCCTATTTGGAATCGGTAAAGGATCATCTGGTCATTTTTCCCGGGGTGCGCGAGTTCGTGCATGAGGCCGCTGCCGCCTATCCCTTGGCCATCGCGTCCGGCGCCCTCCGCCATGAGATCGAGGTGATCCTTGAACAGGCAGGACTCCATAAAATGTTTCTTCATATCACCAGCGCAGAAGACGTGACCAGGGGAAAGCCCGATCCGCAACCCTTTCTCCACGCCCTCAATGCATTGAATCGGCCACGCCAAGAGCAGGCCATCACCGCCGAATCCTGCTTGGTGATTGAGGATTCCATCCCTGGTATCCGCGGCGCGAAAACCGCCGGGATGAAAGTCCTCGCCGTGGCGAACACACACACGATCCAAGATCTGCATGAAGCCCATGCAGTCGCCCAGAGTCTTCCACAGGTTCGTCTCAGCGAACTCCGCACACGCCTGTGGTCTGGCGCATAAGAGCCGAATGATATGAGAATCTGCTCCCTGCTTCCGAGTGCGACCGAAGTGATTGCCTCGCTTGGCCTGAGCGATGAGTTGGTCGGGATCAGTCACGAGTGCGACTACCCCCCATCCGTCAGAAACCTGCCAGTCATGGTTGAACCAATGATTCCTCCCCATGGACTGGCAAGTCCCGACATCGACAGACAAGTGAGTCAGCTGGTGGCGTCAGGACAACGACTCTATCGGTTAAAAGACCATCTGCTGCGGCAGGCGCAACCCGATCTGATCGTGTCTCAAGATCTCTGTCATGTCTGTGCCGTTACGCCTGACCAACTGCATGAAGCCCTGTGC
>JACQEY010000227.1 GCA_016200355.1 Nitrospirota bacterium | reverse complement strand
GAAAGGCCCCGCCTGTCAGATGACCTATCTCCTCGGTCACATGAAGGTGAACTGGCAGAAAGAGGTCCGAACCGAGTTTGAAGATGCAGGACAAGCTGTGCAATCGGCCAACGCAGGAGATCCTGGCGCCTACGCGATGAACAAATTGAGAAATGCGCTCGAGACATATGAATTTCCCTTGTTGCTGGCTGCTGAATGGGGTCAGCCGGAGCGTCTATTGAAGTTGCTCGATCGATCCGACACGCCGCAGGCCAGAAAATTCAAAATTATTTCTCTCTTGGGCGAGATGCAAGCCGACGAGGCCTTGCCGAAACTGAAAGAGGTGCTCAAGGATCGCGACCTGGCGAAGCAAGCCATCGTGGCGATGGGCAGTCTCGGCAAAGAGGGCATTCCGCTCTTGGTTGAGGTCATGAATACGTCACCGGATATCGAGGTGCAAGCCGCAGCAGCCAAGGGGTTGGGCCAGCTCGGCGGACTGCATGGGGATGCCTCGGTCGTGCCGCCGCTGCTGGCCAAGCTGAAAGATCCCAAAACGGACTGGTCCGTGCTCACGGAAGCGGCCTGGGCGCTCGGCAAGATTCCGGATAAACGATCGATCCAGCCTCTTCAAGATCTCGATAGGAAACTGCAAGCCATGCGCGATCCGGAGAACGTGCCGCTCAAGAAACTCATGGAAGCGGTGTTCTGGGCAATCAAGCAGTGCGATTCGTGGGATCAGTACAGCTGAGGGGGAGGGGATGGAGGCTGATGATCTTCTGTGCTCGCGCAACGCGCGGCCTCAGAAGGCCCTCGTTGGACGCGCGCAGTGGAAGACCAATCAGCCCCCATCCCTGAGAGATAGTGAGCGAGCTTGGAACGATGAGGAGGGAGTAGCCAGGTGCCCTTCTTGCTCGCAGAACGCGCACGATAGGAATGTGCTCGTTCGACGCGCGCAATCGAGGATCGACCAGGCTACCCTTGAAATGGTTGCCGCCTGTGACGTGCTGGGCAGGAGGGCCGGCGCGTTACGGGCGCGCCGGCTTGGATCGGAAGGAAGGTGTCTCAAGCGCTACTTGCCCGTGACGGTGTCCTTGAGCTTCATCCCCTCGCTCTTCATTTCTCCCGTGTTTTTCATGGCATCCTGAGCCTTCATGTCCTGGGCACTTTGTTTCACCTCACCGCCTTCCTTCTTTACGTTCTCGGCTTGACCTTTCACGGCTTCAGCCTTCTTCTTCATGGCGTCCATGTCAACGGCCCAGGCTGAAGTTGTGAGGCCGATCACGAACACCGACAACGCGGCGCATACTATGCTTGTTCTCGTCTTCATTGCAGCCCTCCTTTTTGTTGAGATCACAGGCCGTCTGAGCTCGAAGGAGGCAGCGACATGGCGCTGCCTCCTTTGGTGCATCGGGCCGTTACTTGACGATTACCTCAACTCGGCGGTTCTTGGCACGTCCCGCTGCCGTGTTGTTGCTGGCGATCGGGTTGCTGTCCCCGTGGCCTTCGGCCGAGAGATTGCTGCTCACGCCTCCGTCCCGCAGCGCCTGAGCGGCACTATTGGCACGAGCGTCTGAGAGCTCCTTGTTGGAGGGGAACTTCTTCTGCAACGGTCCCTTGATTGCCACGTTGTCGGTGTATCCCGCCACATGCACCTGCTTTTCAGGGAAGTCTTTGAGGACGCCGCCTACACGCTTCAAGGCATCGGTTCCGCCAGCCTTCAGCTGGTCTTGCCCCGAATCATAGAGCAGGCTGGAAGCCAGATTGATCGTGAGTGCATCGCCGGATTGGTGGACCGACACCGTGCCCTTGGAAATTTCTGGTTGCAGAGCCTTCAGAAGGTCTTTCTCGGCCTTGGCCAGGCTGCCCTTGCTCTGATCGAGCTGGCTTCGTAGATCGGCCACGCGGGCCTCACAATCCGCCAACTGCTTTTCGAGATCCGTGATCCGCTGCCTGGCAGCGGCCAGCTCGGCGGAGAGTTTGTTTTTGTCGCCAGCCATGCCGCCCATTGCGGCGAGCTGTGCTTCGAGATCCGCATTGCGCTGCTTCGCGGCTGCTAATTGTCGTTCCAGATCGCTTGCGCGGCTGCTGAGCGCGCCGTTCTGTCTCTGTGCCGCGGCCAGTTCGTCGGCCAACCGTTGACGTTCTTTTTCGAGGGCCGCGAGACGGGCGGCATTGTCGTCCGTGTTCTTCGGTGCATTGTCGGCATTGCAACGGACGTCAGGCCATGCTAGCCATCCGTGACTGGGGTTACAAATGGGGCTCTTATCCCAGCTCGCGCAGCCTGCCAGAGCGGCCAAGCTTGTAGCCAGGATGGCGGTTTTGAATGCCTGCATGATGATCTCTCCCTTCTGGATCGCGCGGGCCATCTATCCTGTAAGATTTCCCACTCCCGCATCATGGGAAATCTCGGTGCAATGCCGGACAGGCTCCTACTGGCGGCCTTTCAGAACGTCCCGGATTTCCATCAATAATTTCTCTTCGTTGGTCGGCCCTGGCGGTGGTGGCGGAGGCGCCGCAGGCGCTTCTCTCTTGAACCGGTTCATCTGCTTGACAAACATGAAGATGACGAACGCAATGATGATGAAATCGAAGATGGTTTGCAGAAACACCCCGTAGTTGAGAGTCGGGGCTCCCGCGGCTTTCGCGGCTACGAGCGATGGCTGAGCGGTGCCCGAGAGGGTGAGAAACAGGCCTGTGAAGTCGACGCCTCCCAAGAGCAGGCCGATTGGCGGCATCAGCACGTCGCTGACCAGCGAGGAGACGATTTTCCCGAACGCGCCGCCGATAATGACACCGATCGCCATATCGAGCACGTTGCCCCTCATGGCGAATTCTTTGAACTCTTTCAGCATAGGCCCTCCTCATGCGGTTAGGGTGTGCAGCATTTGTTACAGCCGTGACTATCGTTTCCTGGTCGTATCGAAACTATACCCAAGGGTCCAGAGGTACAGGTTGTCCGTATCCCCGGTGCCAATCGCCGGGGTGTTGTTATATCGCGTGGTCACTTGGAATCCACTCACGAATCCGTCCCAAATCTTGAACCGTACGCCGTTATCCATCGTGAGGAAGAAGTTCGACGAGTTTTGGAGAGAGGGGAAGATTTCGTTGTAATGGTACAGCGTGATGCGATCGTCCAAGAGCGGCCAGTTCCACTTCATGGACACGCGTGCGCGAAGACTCGATTTGTCGTCTGCCGTGCGGAAATCTTCATTGAAGTAGGCTACGCCGGCTTCCGAGTAGAACGTCATATCTTTGAAGATGCCAGAGAAGTCTCCCCGTTCGATGAATTGATAGCCTGGGCCGCTTGCAAGGGCGGTTCGCATCTTCAGGTCTTGAAAGCGGTCGTTTTCGAAGTAGGCGGAGGCGAACCAGTAGAACCGTTTGGTAATAAAGAAGTCGAGCTTGATCGTCCCGCGCGCGTTTCGAGCAATAAGGGTATTGGAGTTGTCACCGTAAACGTAACGGCCGTTCAGTGAGAGCCGGAGCTGTTCGCTTCGCGCCACGAAGTCTCCCAGCAAGCTGGCATTGCGCAAGTGGCTGTTCCCGGTTGTTTGGGAGTAGCCGCCGGTTACACTGCCTGAGTAGATGACCGGGGATTGAACGATGGGATTCATGGAGGTCACGGAGCCCATTGGGACTTCCATCGTGCCTTTCAGGGGTTCTGCCTGCACATTCAACGTTCCATGTGGTCCGGGGGTGGCAGTTCCCATAATCACGGACCCTTCCTTCAGATGGAAGGGGATTGGGTGAGTCACAGACAGCTTTTCGACGTCGTTCCAGTTCACTTTCAGCACGTTGTCGGGGCTGGCAGGCGTTTTGATTTGCAACACGCCGCCGACCATTTCGATGACTTCTCCGTAAATGATGCTGCCATTTTTCAACGTCACGACATCGGGGGCGGACGGTGCGGCAGGTATAGCTGGAGCGACATCTTGAGCAGTGGCTTCCGTGGACAGCACTCCTCCCATCAAACACCCAATCATTGCGATAGCGAACCCACAGAGAACCTTCTTCATCAACCCCTCCTTGCCAGATGAGTGAATGTTCATGACCCTATCCCCACATTAAGGTGCGTTGAGAGCTGTAGAGTCATTCAGACCTAGCCAATAGACGTATAGCATATATACCTAATTCACTATTAGGGCAAGCGCAGCCCTTATGATCCGTGCAGATGCGAACGACGCGTGTATCGGCGGAGCTATGGTTGTCGGAAATAAGCAAAGCCGATGCCGGTGACAGTGAGAGGCTCATTTCATTCAACATCTCTGCAGATGTGTGGCAGGCAGACAGGTGATGTGAAGGCACGTCCTTCCTCTCTGTGGCTGAATTGGTGTGGAAGGGAGCGCTTTCGCCACAGAGGGTCGGCGAAAGAGTGGGTAGGGCAGGCTGCGGAAAAACTATCGTAGCGGTCAGAATTTCACTAACCTGAACGTCTTGGACTAGCTCGATCTATCTGGTTGCTCTGAATTGTTTTGTTCATCTAGTTGGCCTTGATTAACCAAACAAACGAGACAAACAAAATAAACCGACTAACAGACTTCTTCCGCTAGCGGTCACCTTGCCGGTCATCAGACCGCGTGTTAAGATGCCGCCTCGCAAAATCGGTGTGGAGAGGTGCGAGAGTGGTCGAATCGACATGCTTGGAAAGCATGCGTCCCAGCAATGGGACCGTGGGTTCGAATCCCACCCTCTCCGCCATAAAAGCAGTGCTGAGCGATGAGTACTGAGTGCTGAGACTCAGAGAACAGGACCAGCCAGTCTTTCGCGTGCTCAGCACTCAGTTCTCAGCACTTTGAACTAGAGATAAGGGGCTGGGCCCTGTGCGACAGAACCCTGTGAACCCCGCCAGGTCCGGAAGGAAGCAACGGTAAGCGGTCAGTTCTGTGTGCCGCAGGATCACCTGGCCCCGCTCTTTCTTAGAAACAGTGCTGAGCGATGAGTGCTGAGTGCTGAGATTCAGAAAACAGAGTACGATCGGTCCGTCGGTTGCTCGATACTCAGCACTCAGATCTCGGCACCTTACTGGAGCGTAGCGACGTTGGATTACCAAGTCTCCGCCCGCAAATACCGTCCTGGTACGTTTGATGACGTGATCGGACAGTCACACGTTGTTCAGACGCTGGTCAATTCCATCACGACCAAACGAATTGCCCAAGCCTATCTCTTTTCCGGAACCCGCGGCGTGGGGAAAACCACGGTTGCAAGGATTCTCGCCAAGGCGCTTAATTGCGAGCGTGGGCCGACCGGCAAGCCCTGCGGCACCTGTTCCAATTGCCTTGAGATCGCGCAGGGGACCTCTGTCGATGTCATGGAGATCGATGGAGCGTCCAATACGAGCGTGGACGATGTGCGCGAGATCCGCGAGAACGTCAAGTTTGCCGCGTTTCGTGGGAAATACCGGGTCTATATCATCGACGAAGTCCACATGTTGTCGAACTCGGCCTTCAACGCGCTGTTGAAGACGCTGGAGGAGCCGCCACCGCATGTCGTGTTTATCTTCGCCACGACCGAAATTCACAAAATTCCGGCGACGATTCTCTCCCGCTGCCAGCATTACAACTTCCGCCGGATTGCGCGAACCGAGATTATCGAGCGGTTGCGCCATGTGGTCGATCAGGACCAGATCGTGGTCGAGGAACGGAGCTTGATGGCGCTTGCCAGGGCTAGCGAAGGCAGCATGCGCGATGGGTTGAGCCTGCTCGATCAGGCGGTCGCGTTCGGCGGCAAGACGATCGTGCATGCGGATCTGGAGGCCCTGCTGGGAGCCGTTCCACAAGAACTCGTTCGTGCCATGATTCAGGCGATCACGGCTCAAGAAAGCGCCGCAGGGCTTCGCGTGCTGGCTCAGCTGTTGGACCAGGGACACGATCTGCGGGCCTATTGTGCAGAGGTTGTCGAGTATCTGCGCAACATGTTGGTGGTATCGGTGGTGCCCTCACCCCAAGAATGGCAGGGGTTGATCGAGGCTTCCACGGAAGATCTCACGCAGATGGCCGCTGACGCGCGCTTGTTCTCACCTGAGTCGCTTCAGGAACTGTTTGCGATCTTCACGCAAGCGGAGGACTCGCTCAGGCTCAGTGCCCATCCCCGGTTTGTGCTCGAAACAGCGACGGTGCGCGCAACGCGGTTACTGCGTCGAACAGATGAAAAGCCAGGGCCGACGGCGCAACAACCTCAGACGGCACGCCCATTTCAGCCGGCCTCCGGACGCACGGGCCAGCCGGTCTCACCGGCTCGTTTTGCAGACCCAGCGCCCTCCTCGCCTCCGCGATCTCCTCAATCGACAGTTCCTATGCCAGCCGCTTCGATACCGTCGAGGTCTCCTGTTGTCGGAAACACGGCGCCTCCACGAGGCCTTTCAACGAGCCCTACGAATGTCAGATCCCCTGGCACGTCCGGCGAGGTGAAGGTTCCAATGCCCCTGGCATCGCGTCCGCCTGATGATGGACGCGTTGCGGTGACGCTTAATTGGGAACAGGTCCAAACGGAAGTGGGCAATACCTCTTCCAGGATTGCCGCCTTTCTAGAGAGAGGGCGGTTTGTGGGTGTGGACGGTCATGTGGTGACAGTTGGATTTGCCAAGCAGGAGATGGCGGCCCGAGGGATGATCGAGAACTCTGACAATATGGCGGTGCTTACATCGATCTGTGAACGATTGAGCGGTCAGACGGTTCGGTTGCGGATTACCGAATTGTCGGAGTCGGATCCCTCCGGGCCGACGATGGCACAGCTCAGGGTGGCGAAGGAAAAAGAACAACGGCTGATCCTCTTTGAGCAAGCGCGGGCACATCCTGTCGTCAAGCAGGCGCTTGAGATATTCGGCGCAGAACTCGCAGAGGTCAGATCGGTGTCGAATCAGAAGGAGGCTGAGGAATGAAGAACCCGATGGGCAACATGGGAAATCTTTTGAAGCAAGCGCAGGCGATGCAGGCGCAGATGGCGAAGGTGCAGGAACAGGCATCGTCGAAGACGGTGACCGGAACGGCTGGCGGTGGCAGTGTGACGGTCACCGCAAATGGGGCCATGCAGCTAGTCGGTATCGTCATCGATCCCGAGGTGGTGAAAAGCGGCGATGTGGAGATGGTGCAAGATTTGGTCATGGCCGCATCGAACGATGCCCTCAGGAAGGCTCGCGAGATGATGGCGGATGCGATGAAATCAGTTACTGGCGGGATGAACGTCCCCGGACTGCTCTAGCAGGTGCGGAAGAACTATGTTGGCATGTGAGAACTTCAACGGCCTGCTCCACTGGGACAAGAGGATAACGCTCCCGCAGGGTACTCAAAAAGGCTGTCCAGCAAGGCCGCAGCGAGTGAAGGGCCGACGCGTACCCTCTGGGGTACGTGGAGGCTCTGAACGATGCGAGAACGCTGCTGGCAGACTTTTTGAGCACCCTGCCAGTGGGCTATCACGTCATGGCGGTTGATCAACAAGGCTTACTCGCACGATTGGTGCGCGAGTTAGTCCGTCTTCCAGGCATCGGCCAAAAAACGGCGCAGCGATTGGCGTTTCATGTCTTGAAGGCCGAGCGAGAAGACGCGCTTCGCTTGGCCGAGGCGATTCGCGCCGTCAAAGATGGGCTCTCATTTTGCCGGCAGTGCCGGAACATCGCCGAGGGAGAACTCTGTGAGTTTTGTCTCGACCCAAAGCGGGATCGGACGAGGATTCTGGTAGTGGAAGAACCGAGTACGACTTATGCCATCGAGCGGGCGGGAGCCTACCGTGGCTTGTATCATGTGTTGCTCGGCGCCTTGTCTCCACTGGACGGCGTCGGACCGTCCGATATCAGGGCCGAGGAGTTGGTCGATCGGGTGAAGCTTGGAGGGATTGAAGAAGTGATCCTCGCGACGAGTCCGACGATCGAGGGCGAGGCCACCGCCATCTATTTAACGAATCAACTGAAACCTCTCGGAGCCCGGGTTTCGCGTATCGCCTATGGTATTCCAGTCGGGATGGATATCGAGTATGCCGATGACGTGACGTTGCTCAAGTCGATCGAAGGCCGTCGGGATCTCTAGCAGGATGCTAAAAAGCCCGCCAGCGGCAGAAGACTGTTAGTTGGTTTATGTGGTTGGTCTTGTTTGTTTGGTTAAACAAGACCAACCAGATGAACAAAATAAACCAGATGAACCAGATAGAGGGGGCTACGTTGCCCATTGACCCTCCCTTCAGGCCCCTGCTATAGTTTCTCGGTTTCGGACGGTTGTATTCCTCAGGCTGGTTGCAATATGAAAGCAAGCTCTTCCGCCAAGCGCGTTTCTTCCACTCCATCAGCGGCCAAAGCTGTTACGGCCAAGCGCAGAACCAAGACATCGCCGCAGGGGAAAAAGTACGCGGCTATTCGTCGTGACCTTGAGCGGCAGCGCAAGGCTATGTTGGAGGAGGCGGTCGAGGGTCTCGCCAATCCCAACGGCCAGGAGGCGTTCCCTGACGTCAGCGATCAGGCATCTGCGGAAGCCGAGCAGAATTTTTTGATGCGTATCCGTGAGCGCGAGCAACGGTTGATCAAGAAAATCGATGAGGCGCTTGCTCGAATGGACCAAGATATCTATGGCATTTGTGAGCGCTGCGAAGAAGAGATTCCCTATCCGCGACTGAAAGCCCGCCCAGTCACCACACTCTGCATCAATTGCAAGACGCTCGAAGAACAAGAAGAGAAAGCCCGCCGATAAGCCGTCCCGGGACGAAACGCATCCTCGCCACTTCCTAGAAGTGTAAAGACACACCTCCGACAAGGACATTGGTCACAACAGAATACTTTTCAAAGTATCCAGGAGGGGGACTGAGGTCTGAGTACGTGAATTCATGGGAGGACCAGATCCGCTTGTATTCTCCGAACCCAGCAAGATTTCGCATCAAAAAGAACTTCATCCCAACAAGCGCCTGCCCAGCAGGAGCATAATCCACTTCACGAAATGGAACGGTCTGAAGGGACAGGACGGCTCGCTGTGCGCCGACACCAAAACCGACGTAGGGTGCGATCCGTCCCCCTGGAAGATCTGGGGTTGACCAGATGGGATAGCGAAACAGCAAGTTGGCAGCCAAGGTATCGACACTCATGTCTTGAACAACAGTGAATTGGTATGATCCCAGCTGAAAGCCTGGTTGAGGCGAATCGCCATCAGCACCCCGTAATTGAGGATGGAGATCTGCGGTGAATCGTGTGAAGTCTAATTCCAATCCTACCTGTGGTTGCCAGTTATATTTCTTTGGGAGATACCAAGCGGTGAGCTTGCTCCAAACGTTCCAGAATCGTTCAGTGTCACACCATGTACCGTTCCATGAACGGGAAAACCGCTGGCGCCTGTACTGAACTTCATGTCTTCGTTGGAATGAAAAGCTTCCCCTCCGAACACACCTACAGAAAATTCCCAGTTCCGCTCGGCTTGAGCCTGTAGTGGCAGGAGGAGCAGAGCCGTAACTGCCAAGATGATTGTTCGCACCCCAGCCCAGATAGGTCGTTCCATATCGTTCTCCCATAGCTTCTATGCAGAGTGATGGGAAGAGCCTACCGCGAGATCTAGCAGGCGCCTAATGAAATCATATATTCGACAGACTGTGAGGAGAACGAAATGATTGATCGGGGGCAGGCTAGTGTTTTAACGCTTTAACGCGTTGTTGGACGAGCGCGATTCGACTGGCTTCATCGGGGATGCCTTCGACCAGCGCGAGATAGGTCTCATACTCCGAGAGGGCCCGTTTAGGATTCGTGGGCTCGTAAGCCTCAGCCAAGTTGTAGCGGGCAATAGCATAGTTAGGGCGAAGCGTGACGGATTTTTCGAATGAGGCGAGTGCGTTCGCCTTGTCCCCCAGCTGGCGGTATACGGTGCCGAGGTTGTTCAGAATTTCCGGAGTGTTGGGTCTGATGGTCAACGACAGAAGCATCTCCGCCTTGGCCTTTTCGTGCTCTCCCTTCCCTACCCACGCTAGGCCCAGTTTATGGTGGGCTTCTGCCAGCCACACTTTATTCGTAAAGCCGCTTGCGATCGCTTTCTGATAGGCAGTGGCGGCGGTATCGTAGTTCTGGGTTCCGCAGTAGGAGAGCTGCGCGGTTTGGCCACGCGCGAATTGCTGGAGCGAGAGGAAGGGCTCCTTGTCCTCTGCGCCTTGACTGTCGAGCTGTTGTCCGGGCTTCTGGCCCCTTGGGTGGCGCAATCGTTCCAAGAACTCGCGTCGATAGGGTGAGAACAGCCGTACATAGGGGTCGATCGTCACGGAAGCCTGGAGCAACGTCGGATGCTCACGCGTGCCTAAGACCAAGTACTGTGTCGTCGTTTTCTCGTCGCCGGTTTCGTACAGGGCGCTGGGGTCCATATTCGTTTTCGAGGACAGATTCGCCACATTGAGATAGAACTCCAATACCGGCTTCAGCCGCGTTAAGGTGTGGCGGAGGACTGGATAAGGATTCAAGTCAAGCCCGGATGGAAAGGTAAAGATGGTTCCAACCAGCGTGCCATCCTCATCAAAAAAGTAGGACTCGTCGCTGTGCGATGGACTTCGGTCGGCAGGGAGAACTACCTCTTGTCCGGTTCCCCAATCCTGTGGTTTGAGGGTAGAGGCAGGATGTGTCTTGAGGAAGTCGGACTTCGACGTACAGAGGGTCGGGGATCTTAGGAGGACCAGATCGGTCTCAGACGGTGGGAGGGTTGGCCTTTGAACCGGAGTTCCGCAGGCGTTAAGCAAGAGACTCAGTCCTAGCCCGCAGACCACCCACAGTCGAAAGGGCATAATACGAGGCGCTTGCGTGTCACATGGATTCTGATTCACGAAAGAAGCATACATGAAACGCGAAAAGGTTTGCCAATGAGGTGAGACAGCAACGCCCGCTCTCGCAAGGAAAGCGGGCGTTGTAGCTGAACACGATCTCTATGAAGAGTTAGCGCCGTTGGCTATCCAGCATCGAATCCTCAGCCGTGTACCCGAAAAGGTACGGCATCTTGCTGGTGAGCTTGTAAATCGGCCGGTTCACGACGCGATCTATCACAACCCCGAACGGGTGCAAGAGAAAACCCGTCCAGCGCCAGGGGTTATCGCTTGCGGTAGCTCCGGCCGCCACATCGGTATAGATCAATGATGTGGGGTCCATCACACTGTAGATGCTGACCGGGGGGGTATAGCCTGTATCAGCATCGGCCAAAGCCTGTTGCTGACGGTTTTCGGCACAACCGACCGCAGTGGCCAGGAGGAGAATTCCCAGGGCAAGAGCTGTAGTCCTCATAATAGATGACCTCACATGTCTTGGACGGTTCAGAATCGCCGGTCTCTCAATAGATTGAAGTGTAGCCGACCTCTAGAATTCTGTCCAGGATTGGAGCAGTTCAGGCAGCATCATGAAAATCGTCAGTTTGGGCAAGGGGGTATGGGCCGGGAAGGGGAAGGTGGAGAATATGGTAGGCGATACTGGTATCGAACCAGTGGCCTCTTCCGTGTGAAGGAAGCGCTCTACCCCTGAGCTAATCGCCTACAGGACGCGAAGTCTAGCACGGGGTCGTAAATTGGATCAACCGTGACATCGGCGTCACACGCATCGAAGTCGCCTTGACATCCCCAAAATGCGGTTCCTACAATGCCACCGCTCGCAATCCTTCTTCGCGGAGTGGTACTCGCATGCGCGACGACATTGTCATTATCGGGGGCGGTTTGGCTGGGTCTGAGGCAGCGTGGCAGGCGGCCAATCGTGGAGCAAAAGTGACGCTCTATGAAATGCGTCCAAAGGAGATGACGCAAGCACATAAGACCGGCGGTCTGGCCGAGCTGGTCTGTTCGAACTCGCTCGGCTCCACGGATCTACTGAATGCCCCCGGCATCTTGAAAGAGGAAATGCGTCGCCTCAACTCGCTCATTATCCGGGTGGCGGATGAGGTGCGGGTGCCGGCCGGGTCGGCGCTGGCCGTCGATCGCGAGCAGTTTTCACTCAAGATTACCCAGGCGCTGGAAGGGCATCCGAACATTCGCATTCTGCATGAGGAGATCACCGAGATTCCAACGGACTGTCTCTGCATTCTGGCAACCGGCCCGCTGACATCCGACAAACTATCTCAGGCGATTGCGCAATTGACCCACACGAAACATTTGTATTTTTACGATGCCATCTCTCCGATCGTGGATGCCGACTCCATCAACATGGATGTCGTATTTCTCGCGTCCCGTTACGGCAAGGGAGGGGATGACTATCTCAACTGTCCGATGGACGAGCCAGCCTACAACGCGTTCCATGACGCGTTGCTCGCGGCGGAGAAAGTTCAACCCAAAGAATTTGAAAAGACGCCCTATTTTGAAGGGTGTATTCCCATCGAAGTGATGGCTGAACGGGGCCGCCAAACCATGCAGTTCGGTCCGTTGAAGCCGGTGGGCCTTGAGAATCCCAAGACCGGCGCGCGAGCCTATGCTGTGGTGCAACTCAGGACAGAAAACGTCCATCGCTCCTGTTACAACCTCGTGGGGTTCCAGACTAAATTGACCTACGGGGAGCAGAAGCGCGTGTTTCGCATGATTCCCGGTCTGGAACAGGCAGAGTTTCTGCGCTATGGCAGCCTGCACCGCAACACCTTTATCAATTCTCCCCAACTGCTGCGCAACACCCTCCAGTTCAAGGCGCGCGGCACGCTCTTCTTTGCAGGACAATTGGTCGGAGTCGAGGGCTACACGGATTCCGCTGCTATGGGAGGGTTGGCAGGAATCAACGCCGCGCGTGGTCTGGCAGGATTGCCGTTGGTCACGCCCCCGCCCACCACCGCGCATGGCTGTCTGCTGTCGTACATCACGACGACGGACCCTGGTCATTTTCAGCCGATGAATACGAATTTCGGGCTCTTTCCTCCCCTTGCCACACCGACGAGAGACAAGGAGCGCAAACGACGGCTCACGGGACAACGGGCGCTTGAGGATCTGACGGCATGGATGACGCAATTCGAGCTTTCATGACGTTCCTTGAGCTGGAACGTCATGCGTCGCATGAAACAGTGCGCAGCTATGCCTCGGACCTCCGACAGTTTCAGACGTTCATGAAGGCGGAGCATCCCGGCGTGCCCGCGCTCGATCCTACTACTGTGCAAACGGAGTCCATTCGGGCCTATCTTTACTGGTTGGACCGTAAGCGTGAGAAAAGTACCTCGATGGCCCGGAAGCTCGCCTCCCTCCGCAGTTTCTATCGCTATCTGCAGCGAGAGAGCAGAGTGGGCCTCAATCCTGTCGAGGCTGTTAGGACGCCGAAACAGCCGAAACATCTTCCGCGTGTCTTGACCAAGGACGACGCGGCAGCGCTCATGGAGTTTCCTTCCGATCAGGCAGGAGGGTCGCACCGAGACCGCGCCTTGCTGGAGACGCTCTATTCGACCGGGGCTCGCGTGAGTGAACTCGTGGGGATCAATCTCGACGATCTCCGTGCGTCCGAGGGGCTGCTCCATCTGCGAGGAAAAGGCCGGAAGGAGCGCATCGTGCCGATCGGAGTGGTGGCACTCAAGGCAATCCACAACTATCGTGCTTCATTGATGCCATCAGCCATCAGCCATCAGCCATCAGCTCCCATCTTTTTGAATCATAGAGGGGGACGGTTAACGACTCGGAGCGTGGCTCGCATCGTGGCCCACTATTCGAGCCGGCTTGCCGGTGGTTCCGTGAGTCCCCATACGTTGCGGCACTCCTTTGCCACCCATCTCCTTGATGAAGGTGCCGACCTGCGGTCGATTCAAGAGATGCTTGGGCATGTTTCACTGAGTACGACACAGAAGTATACACATCTAGCCACGGACCAGCTCCTGGCCGTCTATGATAAGGCGCATCCACGAGCCGGTCGTCCGACCGGCTTGCGTGTCACGAAGGACGATAAGCCATGATCGTCATCATACGGTTGCCGACGACCCTCTGTGTCAGGCGAGATTCGAAGTTCCGGACACTTCAGCCTTCGGCCTTCAGTCTTCAGCCCACCTCGCCCGTCCCGCTTTTCGCGCTTTTTTAGCCATGGGAGCCTGGATATGAACAGACTGATTAAGAAAGCCAACGTCCTGATCGAAGCCTTGCCCTATATCCGCACGTTCAAGGGCAAGACGATAGTCATCAAATATGGCGGCCATGCGATGAGCGATGCGCCGTTGAAAGAGAAGTTCGCCCAGGATGTCGTGCTTCTGAAATATGTGGGCCTCAACCCAGTCATCGTGCATGGTGGGGGGCCACAGATCGACAAGATGCTCCAGCGTTTGGGTATCGAAGCCAAATTTCGCCATGGAGTCCGGGTCACAGACGAGGCCACGATGGAAATTGTGGAGATGGTGTTGGCCGGCAAGATCAACATGGAAATCGTCGATCTCTTGAGTCGTCATGGCGGCCTTGCAGTTGGCCTGAGTGGAAAGGACGGCGGGCTCATGCTCTCTCGGCCGCTCACGACTAAAGCCTGGGCGGCCAGTTTGGAAAAGGATCTCGATGACGGCGAAGGGGACGAGGATTTCGGCTTGGTCGGAGAGGTCCAGTCTATCGATCCCACGTTGGTGCGGAAACTTCAGCAGGATCATTACATTCCCGTCATTGCCCCGATCGGCACCAACCGGGAAGGGAATACATACAATATCAACGCCGATCTGGTAGCGGGGGCGATGGCCGCTGCGCTGGGTGCGGAAAAGCTGGTGATGATGACCGATGTGAAAGGCATTCGCGATGCGAGCGGGCGCCATCTCTCGACGGTCTCACGGAAAGACGTGCAGCGGATGGTGAAGAAGGGCACGATCGGCGAAGGGATGTTGCCCAAGGTCCATGCCTGTTTGGATGCACTTGGCGGCGGTGTCGGTAAAGCCCATATCATCGACGGTCGAATGCCTCATGCCATACTTCTCGAAGTGTTCACGCGTAAAGGTATCGGGACCGAGATCACCGCGTAGTCGGTTCATCCGGTCAATTTTTTGTGGTAACTCACCGCCTGCGAATCACCCGTCAGCTTGAGGCCCTCGTCGGCGAACGCCATCCTGAGACAAGCCCTCGCGCCCTTCAGAAGACGGCGCACTATCTGGCGACGCAGTTTGCCAAGTCTGGCTGGGTTATAGACGGCCAGCTTGTGAGTGCGTGGGACAAGATCTATCGCAATGTGGTGGCGATCAAGTATCCGGACAAGCCAGGCCGAGGAGGGGAGTTGCCTCCGCTCCTGATCGGAGCCCACTACGACACTGTGTCCGGTTCGCCGGGCGCGGACGACAACGCGAGCGGGCTGGTGGTTCTCCTCGAAGTGGCGGCACGCCTCCGCGCGCGATCTCTCGCGCGACCCATCTGGCTCGTGGCATTCTGTCTCGAAGAGCAGGATCGACTGGGGAGTCAGGCGTTCGTGTCCCGCTTGAACGCTGAACGCCGCGAATTGGCCGGTGCGATTATCCTGGAATGTGTCGGGTTCGCCAGGAGCGAAGCAGGCACGCAGCAAGCCCCGCCGAGTGTACCTATCGCGGTGCCGACCCAGGGAGACTTTCTCGCCATTGTGGGCAACGAGTCATCCCGATCTTTAGTGCTCCAGCTTGAACAGGAGGCCCGGCGGCAGGCAGCCCGGCTTAAGCCCCTGTCTTTGGTGGTGCCTGGCCGAGGTGAGGCCATGCCCCATACCCGTCGTAGCGATCATGCTTCGTTCTGGGACGCAGGCTATCCAGCCGTAGTATTGACCGATACGGCGAACTTCCGGAATCCGCATTACCATCGTGCGACCGATACCGTGGCCACACTGAATCTCGAATTTCTTTCCGACGTGGCAGCGATGGTGACCGCAACTGCGATTCAGATAGCCGGAGTACGACCATGAAGACGAGTTGCACGAAGCTGGCTCTCGTGACCCGCCGTCTGGTGAACGAGGTCTATAGCCGTCTCGACTATGGCACACTGGGACCAGTCTACTGTTATGAAGGCGGCGCTGAGTTCTGGCGAGCGAAGCGGGGGCTCTGCAACCGTCTCGGAAGTCTGGTCGCCGTGGCGTTGAGGCGAAAACTAAGACGAGGCGGGCGCAGTCTCTACGTCGGCGCCGGGGTGGCGGAACTTCCCGCATTGATAATGGAAACGGTAGAACTGGGTCGGACGGCGGAATCCTATAATCTTAGGAGAGCCGAAGTCTCAGCCCTCAACCAGGCCTGTCATTCGATTCCCGTCACGTTCCACGCAATTGATGCGGCCAGGGTGAAGGGCCGATTCGACCATCTCTGGATGGTTAGCGTATTGAACGATCCTGAGCGGTTCCCGCATCTGTCGCCTCTGTCCTATGGACGAAGCAATCCTCTTACCCTTGACCCCCTGAAATTCGAGAAGGAGCGCCGCATCGTGCGCACGTTGGTTGCGCGTTGCATGGGAAAGCTCGCAAGGCCTGGCCTCGTCACGACCACCACAGAAGAAGTCATATGGATTGCAGAATGGTGTCACCGGCATAGAGTGCCCTACTTGGTTGGGAAACGCTACTATCCGACGGCGCTGGTGGGAGATCCGATCTGTTTCATTCAAATCGGCAAGAGAGATTAGCAGGATGCTAGACTTGGAAGCCTGGTTTAGCTTTTGAGGTATTGTCTAAATACTGGCCTGCGTATTTCACGTAGTTCTCCGCCGACTCCTTAATCCACGCGAGTTCAGCTTCTGACGTTGCGCGCCGAACACGGCCTGGTGATCCGTGGATCACACTCTTTGGCGGCACAATCATGCCTTCCACCACCAGCGCACCGGCCCCCACCACCGAATCCTCTCCGATCACAGCTCCATCCATCACAATGGCCCCCATCCCAATCAGTACACGATCCTTTATCGTGCAGCCGTGGAGTATCGCCGAGTGGCCGATGGTCACCTCGTTGCCGATGACCAGCGGGTGGATATCGTGGGTGACATGGAGCACACAGAGATCCTGTACGTTAGTTCGGTCACCGATCCTGATATAGTGCACGTCTCCACGAACGACAGCATGGAACCAGACGCTGCAATGCTCGCCGAGCACGACATCGCCGATGACGACGCCGGTCTCTTCGATAAAACAGGACGCGGGAATGGTAGGTTTGACACCTTGGAATGTGCGGATCATGCAGTGCACTGTAGGAGAATCGGCCAACAACCTGCAAGGGGGAAGTGGATAGCCGAGCGAGACGGATAAGGGTTGATCTGGTTCATCTGGTCTGTCTGGTCCAACCAAACAAACGAAACAGACCAAATAAACCAGATAGACTACCCGATCCTAGCGCTTCACGAACGACGCTTCACGAGAAACGCGCCCGAACCTGTTCGATCGAGTGCAGTAACGATTGATGGGTTTGGCATCCTGCAATGAGCATCGCGTCGGAGATCGTTACCGGCCTATAGGGCACTATAAACCGGTCTTTGAGACGGGCGATTCGAGCAACCGACAGGTCCAACCGTTCGGGTGAAATTGTGCCTGACGCCACTGCCTGCTCCACGGCCCCGAAGGCGGCGACTTCCCGATCCCGATCTTGACAAATCAATAAGACGTCGCATCCTGCCAGCACTGCGCGAACCGCAGCGTCTTCCACGCCGTAATGGTCGACGATTGCGTGCATCTCTAAATCGTCCGTCAACACCACGCCGTCGTATCGCAACTCCTGGCGGAGGAACTTCGTGATGATCGCCGGCGAGAGCGTGGCCGGAAATTCGGGATCGAGAGCCCGGTAGAGCACATGCGCGGTCATCATCGACGCGACACCCTGCTCAACCGCACGGCGAAACGGGGGAAACTCGACGGTCTCCAATCGCTCCCGTGACGCCTCGACCACCGGAAGTTCCTTGTGGGAGTCGGCATTCGTATCCCCGTGACCGGGAAAATGTTTTCCACAGGCCACGACCTTGTTGCCTTGCAGTCCCGCCGCCGTAGCCATCCCCAATTCACAGACCACATCCGGCGTCGTGCCGAATGCCCGATCGCCGATGACGGGATTGTCCGGATTACTATTGACGTCGAGTACCGGAGCCATATTCATGTTCACGCCCACTGCCCGCAGCTCTTTGGCAATGGTAGCCGCAGCCGCGTAGGCCAATTCGGTTGACCCGCAGCGGCCCAACAGGTCGCAGGGAGGGAAAATCGTAAAGCCCTTCGGAAGACGGGAGACCCGACCACCTTCCTGATCGATCGAGATCAATAGCGGCGAATGGGGGCTGCAGGCTTGCAGGTCGTTGGTCAGGTGGACCATCTGTTCGACAGATTCTAGATTTCGCGAGAACAGAATGACACCGCCCGGCTTGTACTCTTTGATGAATGAGACCAGATCGGGCGTCACGGACGTGCCCAGAAATCCGACCATGAAGAGTTGTCCGATCTTGTCGCGCGAAGTCATGAAATCCTTTTAGTGCAGGATGCTGAAAAAGGCCGCCAGCGGCGTTCTCGCATCGTTCAGATCCTCAACGTACCCCAGAGGGTACGCCTCCGGTCTTCACTCGCTGCGGCCTTGCCCGCGGAACGGCGCGTCTTGGCGCGCCGGGGTTGGGCGGGTGAGAAGTCTGGCCTTTTTGAGCATCCTGCCGACTATTCAGGTGCTATTGCCATACGTATTATCATGGCAGCGCGTCGTGCAACACTGAGCTTTTCCGCATGCTGCTAGGGCTCGAGCCGGGGTAAAAAATAGGCTGCATGTCATTTCAGCCTAAGCCTCAACCTCAGCCTTGACCTGTTACAAGCTTCGGTCGATCAGATACTGAATCAATAATCTAGTTCCAATCGCGGTGGGACCCTTGGGAATGTAGGCTCGTTCTCGCTCGCTCCAATCCGTACTGGCAATATCGAGATGCACCCACGGGCAGTCCCCCACGAACTTGCTCAGAAAGAGCGCCGCGGTGATCATGCCGCCGCCACGGCCACCGATGTTGCGCATATCGGCGACATCACTCTTGAGCTGTTCGAAATATTCCTCCCACAAGGGCATCTCCCACACTCGCTCGCCGGCTTTCTGTCCCGACCTCCTGACCCGTTCTTTGAGCGCCTGGTCGGTGCCGAACATCCCGATCGCAAATTGGCCGAGTGCCACGACGCAAGCCCCCGTGAGCGTCGCAATGTCGATCAAGGCCGCCGGCTTATAACGCATCGCATAGGCGAGGCCGTCGGCCAGGATGAGCCGGCCCTCCGCATCCGTGTTCTGCACTTCGACGGTCTTTCCCGACAGCGTTGTTACGATATCGCCCGGCTTCATCGCCCGGCCACCTGGCATGTTTTCCGCCACGGGCAGGATACTGATGAGACGCAGCGGAAGCTTGAGTCTGGCCGCTGCCCGGATCGAAGCCAGCACTTCGGCTCCCCCGGTCATATCGGCCTTCATGTGTTCCATATTCTCGGCAGGCTTCAACGAGATCCCTCCCGTATCGAAGGTAATCGTTTTCCCGACCAGCACGACCGGACGCGCGTCTTTGTTCTTAGCTCCGTTGTATTCAAGGATGATGAACTTGGGCGGCTCCTGGCTTCCGCGCGCCACGCCGAGCAGCGCACCCATCCCCAAGCGCTGCATCTCGTTCTGTTCGAGAATCTTGATCGAGATCTTTTCAGCCTTGGCGATGGCCTTCGCTTCGTCGGCGACTTTGGCGGGAGTCAGGACGTTGGAGGGATGATTACAGAGATCTCGGACAAAGACGGTGGCCTCTGCCGTGGCGACGCCGCGCCGAATCCCTTCGGTCACCTGCCGCAACTGACCCTTCCTCGGAATGAGAATATTCATGCCTTCAACATTGTGCCCTGAAGCAGCCTCGCTCCGATAAACGGTGAACTGATAACTGCCCAGGATTGCCCCTTCAACCATCGCTTGCGCCATATCGAGCGGTGTCATTCCCTTAGGCGTCACGGTCGGCAGCGCCACCGCAAAGGACTCGACCTTCGCCTGGCGAACGCGCTTCGCGGCTGAGCCCAGTGCTTGCCGGATCGTCTCAAGTGTCACCTCGTGCTTTTTGCCCAAGCCGACCAACAGCAGCCGCTTCGCAGGCACCGTGCCGTGCGTGTGATACAGCAAGACTTCATTGGCCTTGCCTTCGAATTCCTTGGACTGCACCAGCTGGCGCAACGAACCCCCGAGGGCTCGATCGAGCAGAGCTGCATCCTCTTTCGCCAATACCTCTCCTTCACAGAGCGTCAGCACCAACACCTCTACGGGTGCCGTCTCCGCGCGCCCAACCTGTACCGTGACCTGCATGATCTTCATTGCGAAAACTCCTTGTCAGTGGTCAATCGTCACTGGTCAATGGGTACGGAGGCTTTCCCGCCAATGACCCTTGACCAATGACATTTCTCATACTCCGCGCATATCTGGCGCCCAGATGTACTTGTGCATCTGCAATTGAAAACGGACCGGCAAGCGATCGGCCAAAATCCATTCGGCCAGCTCACGCATATCGAGCGAGCCGAAGACCGGACTGAAGAACACCGTACAGCGGCTGGCTAGGTCATGCCTGGCAAGAATTTTACGAGCCCAGCCGTAATCGGCTCGATTGGCCAGGACAAACTTTACCTCGTCCTTGGCCGCTAGCTGAGAAAGATTCGGCCAGTGCATCCGATCGGTCATATCGCTCCCTGGGCACTTCACGTCCAGGATGACATGGACACGCGGATCGACCGGCGCGATATCGATAGCCCCGCTGGTCTCAAGGAGGACCGTATACCCGGCGTCGCACAGTCTGGTCATGAGCGGGAGGCTCTCGGGCTGGGCAAGCGGCTCCCCTCCCGTGACTTCCACGAGATGGCAGCCATAGGTGCGTACCTTCTCCAGGATTTCTTCGAGCGAATACTCCCGCCCTCCATGAAAGGCATAGTCGGTATCGCACCAGGTGCAGCGGAGCGGGCATCCGGTCAGCCGGACAAACACACAGGGCTGTCCGGCGTAGCTCGACTCACCTTGAATGCTATGGAAGATCTCGGTCACTCGCATATAACGATCGAGGTACAAAGACTGAAGGTTGAACGGCTGAAGGTCACATAGTGTGAAGGTCGAAGGTCAAAAGTCCGAGACCTGATGGCTTCAGGCACGCTTGCTCATTTCCACGTAGCGACAGGCCAGCCGAGGCGTTGCGCCGTGCGAGCCATGCCCCGGATTGGGTTGACCACCAGGGGGTGCCCGACCAGTTCAAGAAGGTCGTGATCGCCGGGGCTGTCGCCATAGGCGTAGGAACCGGCCAGATCGAGACCCATTTCCCGAGCGTGGGCGAGGATCAGCTCACGTTTACCATGGCCATAGGGCAACGGGGGAATCAACGTACCGGTATACACGGAATCCCGTTGCTCCGGCTTCGCGGCGAAGACCGTGGTCACGCCCAAGAATTTCGCGAGGGGTTCGATCAAAAAATCAGGCGCGCCGGTCACAAGAATCAGCTGGTGCCCGGCTTGTCGATGCGCGTCCAGCTTCGCGCGACCTTGCACAGACACCTTGCCGATCATCTCGGCCTGACAGAACTCCCGCGCATAGGATTCAATATCCGCAGGCCGCTTGCCCGCCAGATACACTTTTCGTTCGCGGAGCGAGTGCAGCGAGAATGGGGGCATGTGTCTCGCGAGCCAGGCAGCGCTTCGGGTCAATTCGCTCCATCCCACTAGGCCACGTCGCCACAGAAACCGGAAAAATCGTACCTCGCTGGCCGCTCCAGGCAAGAGCGTGTTGTCGACATCGAACAATGCAGCGATCGACCCCTGTGCCCGTCGTTCAACGACATCATCGAGCGTGGAAGTGATGCTGGGGAGACTTTGCACAACGTTGGAGGACTCGGTGAGCATGAGCCGCCCGATTCTACCGGAGCCTCTATTGATTGACAAGGATTTTGGCCCACTTCTATAATGCGCCTCCCTCTGGTTAGTCGCACGTCGTTCGTGAAACGTGAAGCGTGAAACGTCAGAATCCAGAAACGAACGACGCTTCACGAGATACGCTTCACGTTTGACGCCTCACGGATTCGGTCGCCGAAGTGGTGAAATGGCAGACACGCACGTTTGAGGGGCGTGTGGCGCAAGCCGTGCGGGTTCAAGTCCCGCCTTCGGCACCAAAATTACACTCGCTTACGCTGGCGCCGGAAGAATCCAATTTTCGGCGAAGTTATTCCCGCGTCGTCTTCGATCCTGCCCGCCATTCTGGCCTAGACATCCGGGAGTCATCCGTAAGATACTACAGCCCTCCTAACACCCCTATTCAGGATCACCGGCTAGGGCCTGCGTACATGCGGTTCTCTCTACCCGATCTGCACCAACACAATAGGGCCGGGATTTGTCGCTGGAACGCTCGTGTCGCATCTACGGTTATCCATTTCTTTCTTTTCAGTCACCATCAGAATCGTTCCGCACAACGCAACGGCATCAGCGCGATCGTAATCCCTGCACGTCGATACGTCGATGCTGATGATCCGTGCCCATCCGCAATACAGCGCCATCTTGCATGGCAAGGAGCTGCACCATGAGTGGTACCGGCCATCTGTCCGAATTGGACTTGTTGCGCGGCCAGGTTGCCGACCTGTCGCGCGAGCTGGCGGAACGGGACCGCGTAGCACAAGATTTGCGGGAGCACTCAGACCTGCTTCGCGCCATCGTTGAAGGCACAGCGGCGGAGACCGGCGAGGAGTTCTTCTCGGCCTTGGTGACACACCTGACGGCGCGGTTGAAGGTACAGTACGCAATCATCGGGGAGGTGCAGGAAGATCGCATCAAGAAAATCCACACCCTGGCCGTCTCCGCCGGAGGCGCCCTCGTCGACAACTTCGAATATGAACTCACCCATACACCCTGTTCCACTGCACTGACACAGACCTTCGCCTGTTTCGACCGGGATCTCCAGGCCACGTTTCCTCTGTTCCAGCGGTTGGCAGACCTCGGAGCCGAGAGCTATTGCGCTGTACCGCTTCTGGCGAAAAACGGAGCAGTGATTGGATTGCTTGTCGTGATGGATACGAAGCCTCTGGAACACAGCGACTCTCTGCAATCCCTGTTGGGAGTCTTTGCCCCACGCATTGCGGCGGAGGTCGAACGGAGGCGAGCCGAGCAGGAACGTGCCCAGGCTCTGGCCGATTTACACAATGTTATGGAGTCGATCCCTGATGTCATGTTCACCCTCGACGCCCAAGGCAACATGGTGAGATGGAATCGTCGTGTCGAAGAAGTCACGGGATACAGTCCCGAGGAATTGTTGAACAAGCCTGCCTTAGCCTTCGTGCCTCCGGAAGAACAGACCAGCACTGCCACCGCCATTCAGCGGGCCTTCACGGAAGGGTACGCCGAACTTTAAGGCCATCTGCTGACCAAGGATCACCGCCTCGTTCCCTATCACTGGACCGGCGCCTTACTCAAGAATCTTCACGGCGAGCCCATCGGCATCACCGGAATCGGACGGGATGTGTCTGACAAGAAGCGGGCGGAAGTAGCTTTGCGTGAGAGTGAAGAACGTTTGGCGCTGGCCGTGGAAGGCTCGACCGATATCCTCTGGGATGCTCACCGGCTTCCTGGCGAGCCCTGGTATGCGCCACAGACACCGATCTGGTGGTCGCCGCGAGTCCGGAAACTGCTGGGACTACAAGAATCTGACTCGTTCGAGACGTTAGAGCAATGGGCTGCCCGGCTCCACCCCGATGACAAGGATCGCGTGTTCGGCCAATTGGCTGCGCACATTGAGCATCGAGTTCCGTACGATGTCGAGTACCGGCTGCGCACCAATGCAGGCGACTATTGTTGGATTCGCGGGCGCGGGCAGGCGCTATGGGATGAGCAGGGAGAGCCTCGTCGAATGTCCGGCTCATGCCAAGACATTACCGAGCGCAAGCGGGCCTATTCGCTGCTTCTGGCCGTCATCAACTCCACCGCAGATGGTCTGCTGGCGGTCGACCGTGAAGGGAAAGTGACGATCGCGAACAAGCGGTTCTCAGAACTGTGGCGGATTCCAAAAGCTCTCTTGGATCGCGGAGACGACGCAGCCCTGCTGGATTTCGTGCTGGAGCAACTCCAAGAACCGGAAGCGTTCCTGCGCAGGGTGCAGGAACTATATGCGCATCCAGAGCAGGACAGTTTGGATATGCTGACATTCAATGACGGCCGTGTATTCGAGCGCTATTCGCGGGCACAAATCTTGGAAGCGGAAGCGGAAGCGGAAGCGGAAGCGGAAGCGGAGATTGTCGGTCGGGTCTGGAGCTTCCGCGACGTGACGGAGCGCCATCGGGCTGAAGTGGCGCTGCGGGACAAGGAGCGATTGCTCCGCACCGTGATCGAGACGGCCTCGGAAGCAATCTTCATGAAGGACACGTCAGGCCGCTATCTGTTGATCAATTCCGCCGGGGCTGAGGTCATCGGCAAACCGGCCGACCAGATTGTCGGAAGAGTCGACAAAGACTTGTTCCCCGCCGAGGTCTCGGCGCGGCTCAGGGCTGACGACCGGCAGGTGATGTCCAGATCTGAGCAAGCCCGTTTCGAAGAGATCGTTCCGTTCAAGGGGGAATCACGAGTGTTCTACACCGTCAAGACACCGCTCCGAAATAGTCAGGGCGAAGTTATTGGACTCGTCGGGGTCTCGCGTGATGTCACGGAAGTGAAGCAGGCGGAAGAAGCGCTGCGGGAGATGAATCTAGCTTTGGCCAACGCGATGCCAGGTATTTCGCGCGTAGGTCCCGACGGGCGCTACCTTGAGGTGAACGAGGCGTATGCCGGCGCGCTGGGCTATGATCCATCCGAACTGATCGGCGAGGAGGCGTTCTGCACGGTTCATCCAGACGACCGGCCGAGGATGGAAGCGGCGTATGCGACGATGTTGCGGGAAGGAAAGGGAGAATTCGAAGCCGTAGCTCTGCGAAAGGACAGCTCGACGTTCTGGAAACAGGTTCTGATGGTGAAGATCCTCGACGGGGAAGAGCGTTATCTCGGACACCACTATTTCATGCGGGACATCACGAAACGCAAGCAGTTTGAGGCAATGCGGGCACGACAGTACGAGGCGTTGCAGGCCATCTTCAACATGACCGTTGCCCTGTCCCGGGCCTCCTCGCTGGAGGAAGGCTACGAGCAGGGGATCGACGGTGTGCAGCAGGCGCTCAAGGTGGATCGCGCTTCCATTCTTCTCTTCGACGACGATGGCGTTATGCGATTCAAGGCGTCACGGGGTCTCTCGAAAGAGTATACACAAGCGGTGGAGGGCCATTCGCCGTGGTCGCGCGAGGCCGTCAATCCGCCGCCGATTTGTGTGGCTGATATCGAGGAAGATCCGTCTATGGAGGCGTACAGAGGAATTTTTCGCGCCGAGAGAATCCGGGCGCTAAGTTTTGTCCCGTTGTGGTCGTCCGACGGGCTGCTGGGTAAATTCATGCTCTATTACGACATCCCGCACCAGTTTACGGAGGAAGAGATTCGGGTCGCGCAGACGATCGCTGGTCACATCGCGTTCATGATCCAGCGCAAACGGGCGGAGGAGGCGTTGCAGGAGAGCGAGAAGCGGTATGCGCGTGCAACGGCGGTCGGAAAGGTCGGTGTGTGGGAACTGGACGTAGCCGCAGGCACGTACTTTGGCGACGCCAATCTTAAGGCGTTGTTCGGCTACGCAGTCGACGAATTGTCGACAGATCCCAAGGTGTGGCTCAACCTCGTGCATGCGGACGATCAATCCATAGCAATGGACCACTGGCAAAAAATCGTCAACGGGAACAAAGACGATTACACGCATGAAGTTCGTATGTGTAAGAAGGATGGCGCGATTATCTGGACGGAGGTACGAGGCCATGCCGTTCGCGATCACGAGGGACAGATTACCCATCTCTTCGGTGCAACGGTGGATATCACCGAGCGGAAGCAGGTGCAGGAGGCTCTGGCCCAGAGCGAACACCAGTTGCGAACCGTCCTTGATGCGCTCCCGGTTGGGGTGTGGTTTACCGATCGAGTTGGCAAGCCGCTCCTCGCAAACCCGGCTGCAAAGCAGATTTGGTCGAACATTAAACAGATCGGGCTGCAGACCGAGAACAACCAGGCAGGCTGGTGGGAGACCGTCGGATCAGCCAACGAGCCACATCGCTGGGCCTTGAGCCATGTGCTCGCGACAGGTGTCGCTTCGCTGAACGAAACCTTCGACTTCGAATGTCTCGATGGGACGAAGAAGGTCATTCGCAATTCGACCGTCCCGGTCCGAGACGAGACCGGGAATATCCTAGGCACCATCGTGCTGAACGAAGACATTACGATGTTGCGGCAGGCCCAGGAAGCGCTCCGGCTGACGCAGTTTTCCGTTGACCATGCGGTTGAAGGATTCTTCTGGATCGGGCCTGACGCCAGGATTGTGCATGTCAACGAGGCGGCATGTCGGATGTTGGAATATACACGCGAGGAATTGACGTCCATGACCGTGCACGACATCGACCCTGCCTTCCCTCGTGATGTTTGGCTGGCACATTGGGAGGAGTTGAAACAAACAGGCTCTATGACGTTCGAATCGAAACACTGGTCGAGGACCGGTCGTGTCTTGGACACGGAGGTCACCGTCAATTATCTGCGGTACGATGGGAAAGAATTCAACTGCGCCATCATGCGGGATATCGGAGAGCGCAAGCGGGCGGAAGCGGCGCTTCGTGCAAGCGAAGAACGATATCGGTCGCTGTACGATGAAACCCCGACCATGTACTTCACGCTTGCGACGGACGGTACGGTGCGCTCCGTCAATCGTTTTGGGGCGGAGCAGCTAGGGTATCAGGTGGAAGAATTAATCGGGCATTCTGTGCTGAGCCTCTTTCACGAAGACGATAAGGAATCCGTTGCCGCGAGTCTGTCTGAGTGTCTTGCGACACCGGAGATCACGAGACACTGGGAGTTCCGGAAGCTACGGAAAGACGGGAGCATGATATGGGTGAGAGAGGCGGCTCGTGTGGGTCAATCTTCTGCCGAAGAGACGGTCGTATTGGTGTCATGCGAAGACATCACGGTGCGCAGGGTCAATGAACAGCTCTTGGCCGCCGAGAAGCGCATTCTGGAGCTGATAGCCACAGATGTTTCCCTGCAAGAGGTTCTGACGCTGATGTGTCAGCAGTTCGAGGAACTTTCAAGCAGGGCGCACTATTCCATTTTGCTTCTCGATCCTGATGGACTGCACTTGCGTCATGGCGCCGCGCCCAGCCTCCCTGATGCGTATGTCCATGCGATCGATGGCGTGGCGATCGGCCCGACCGTCGGCTCCTGCGGGACCGCGGCCTTCATGCGACGCCAGGTGATCGTATCGGATATCGCGCGCGATCCGCTGTGGGCTGATTTCCACGACCTTGCCCTGGGCCACGGTCTCCGGGCCTGCTGGTCCACGCCCGTGATAGCCTCCGACGGGACCGTCTTGGGCACATTCGCGGTGTATTACGGCAACCCACAGCAGCCGACCGAAGCCGATTTGTTGCTCATCGGACGGGCGGCGCATATCGCGTGCATTGCGATCGAACGCAAGCGGACCGCAGATGCCTTGCATGTGAGCGAAGAGCGGCTCAACCTCGCCACCCGCGGTTCGAACACCGGGATTTGGGACTGGGATCTGCGGACCAACGAGGTCTACTTCTCTCCGATCTGGAAGAGCATGTTGGGGTATGCAGAGCATGAACTCCGAGGAGAGTTCTCGGAGTGGGAGGCGCGCCTCCATCCCGAGGACCGCGCGCGCGCGCTGGCCGCAGTACGAGCCTATCTGGATGGGGCCACTCCACAATATGAACTGGAACATCGTCTGCGTCACAAAGACGGGAGTTATCGGTGGATCCTCGCTCGCGGGATCACGCTCTCCAATGCCGCAGGTAACCCCTATCGCATGGCGGGCTCCCACATCGACATCACCGAACGGAAGCAGGCGGAGGAAACCCTGCGATTGACCCAATATGCGGTTGATCGCGGGGCGGACATGGCCTTCTGGATCGATCGCGACGCCCGGATTCTGTATGTGAATGATGCCGCCTGCGAGCGACTCGGGTATGCGCACGAGGAACTTCTCGCGATGACTATTCCGGACTTAGACCCTGATTACCAGTTGAGCCGATGGACCCAACATTGGGATGAGCTCAAGGAGAAAAAGCGGCTCCGCTTCGAAACGAGGCACCGGACCAAAACTGGAGAGATCTACCCAGTGGAAATCGTGGCCAACTATGTCGCGTTCGAGGGGCAGGAATACAACTTCGTCTTCTGCCGCGACATCACGGATCGGAGACAAGCCGAAGAGGTGCTCCATCAGCGGGAGCGTGCCTTAAGGGCGGCTATCGAGGAACGCGAGCGGATCAGCCAAGACCTGCATGATGGCATCTTACAGTCGCTCTTTGCCGTGGGCCTCACCCTCGAAGCCAGCAAATCGAAGCTGTCTCCAACGGCCCGCAAGACGTTTGGCCCACCACTCAATCAGGCCATTGATCAATTGAACCAGGTAATGCGCGAGATCCGGCACTTCATTGCGGGGCTGGCCTCCGATCTGCTCCAGGGGAAGGACTTGTCGACGGCGCTGGAGCACATGCTGACATTGCTGACGCAGAATCAGGTCACGCGTGTGCGCCTCGCGGTCGAAGACCGTGCCGCGAAGGCCGTCTCGGCTGAACAGTCCCTGCACCTGTTCCTCGTCATCCAAGAAGCGGTGAGTAATTGTATCCGGCACGGCCGCGCGCAAGAAGCCAGGGTGTCGCTCAAGATGCTGAAGCAGGGTGTCCGGTTGAGCATTCGCGACAACGGCCGTGGATTCAACCAGAATGTCGCCAAGAGGGCTGGGCATGGGTTGGCCAATATGGCCGCCCGCGCGCAGAAGATCGGAGGACGGTTCACCATCTTGTCCAAGGTGAATGAGGGCACACGGGTCGTCCTCGACTTGCCGAACGAGGCCGCCGATGTCCACCGCTAAACCGATTCGCCTGCTCTTGGTCGACGATCACCAAGTGGTCCGCGTCGGCCTGCGAACCGTTTTGCACAATCACCAGCACGGCATCACCGTTGTTGGCGAGGCAGGCTCCAGAGCCGACGCGGTGCGGATGGCCAAGCGACTCAACCCGGACGTCGTGCTGATGGATGTCCGACTCCCGGATGGTTCCGGGGTTGAGGCCTGTCGTGATATTCTGGCCAATCATCCCACGACGCGCGTGATCTTTCTCACCTCGTTTGCCGATGATGAGTCTGCTCTGGCAGCCGTGCTGGCCGGCGCACAGGGATATGTCCTCAAGAATATCGACTCCGACTTACTCATTCGATCGATTCAGGCTGTCTCGACCGGCCAATCGCTTCTCAGTCCGGCGCTCACTCAACGGGCGTTGGATCGGGGGAAAGCCGGATCGGCTCAAGCAGGTCCGGTGCGAACACAATCCCTTGCCCCCCAGGAAGAGCGCGTCCTGGCGTTGGTGGCGGAAGGGTTGACCAACAAGGAAATTGCGGTTGCGCTGCAACTCAGCGACAAGACGGTGAAGAACTATCTCTCCAACGTGTTCCAAAAACTGCACATCTCACGACGCTCCCAGGCCGCCACCTTCTTCGTAAAGCGGCAGCCCTGAAGACTGTGAAGCGTGATAACCGGATGGTTGATCTGGTTTGTCTAGTTTATTTGGTTGAACCGGGCTAACCAGGCAAACCAGATCAACCAATCTCGCCCGTCTCGCGCGGCAATCCTGGCAGAGCCGAATGCCCCTATCCACACGTTCGTGGCGCTGTTGCTACGTATCGGCGCTGAAGATGACGCATTGTTTGTTTGCCCGCCTGTCAGGGAGATGATACAGTTCAAAAATATTTTCAGGTAGGATGCTGGAAAAGTTCGCAGTCGGCGTGCTCGATACCCGTGGGAGCATATCCCGTATACGAGTTTCTAGTTTCAAGTTTTCGAAGGTTGTTTCCGGACAACATGAAACTTGAAACTAGAAACCAGCAACTCCACGATCTGAAGTCATTCACCGAAGCTGAGGTGCAGGGTGCCATCCATTCTTGTCGTCGATGATGAAGAGCAAATCCGTCGATTGATTTGCGAAACATTGGAGCAGGCCGGTTATCACGTTACGGAGGCACATGATGGAAAGGAGGCGCTCCAGCAGTATCGGCTGGCCCCAGCAGACCTGGTCATTATGGATATTCTGATGCCCGAGCAGGATGGCCTGGAGACCACCGTCACGTTGCGGCGGGAATTCCCGAATGTGAAAGTCATTGCAATCACCGGCGGCAGTGACATGATCGGCATTCTCAATTTTCTCGACGTCGCCAAAATGTTGGGCGCCCACAGTACGCTTCAGAAACCTTTTGAAATGAAGACCCTCCTGGACATGGTCCAAGCCGAACTGTCGAACTAGCCCGCCTGCGGCGTGGAGACACGGGTGAAGTGCGAGAGTCGACTGGTTGCTCTGGTTTGTGGTGTTTGTTCCGTTTATTTGGTCGAACTAGACTAACCAGAGAAACCAAATGAACCAGACAAACCAAAAAACGAAGAGGGAGCATGCTTGACCATCAGTCGGAGAATCGCTAAGGTGGAACTCTCTTGAGAGCCGTGGGAGAAGGGTCTGCGCGAACATGCCTCGTCTCAGTAAAGGATCACAATCACCGCGGCGAGGAACGGATCGTCCGCAGCCACTGGTCGGGGTGTTGGGTGGGAGCAAGTCCGATTTCCCAATCTTGGGAAAGGCCGCTGCGATTCTATCGGATCTCGGAATTCCCCACGAATTGATGGTCGTGTCTGCGCACCGGACTCCGGATCGTTTGTTCGACTATGCAGAACAAGCTCCCGGTCGGGGGATCGAAGTGATTATTGCCGGTGCTGGGGGGGCGGCCCATCTTCCAGGGATGCTGGCTGCGAAGACCCATTTGCCGGTCATTGGGATACCGATCCCGACGGAAAATCTTCGCGGACTCGATTCGCTTCTCTCCATCGTGCAAATGCCGAGAGGGATTCCCGTTGCTACGGTAGCGATCGGAGGGGCGGAGAATGCCGGTCTGCTTGCGGCGCAAATCCTGGCGGGCCGTTATCCAGCGATTGCCGCTCGCGTGAAATTATTCCGTCAGACACAGACGGACGGTGTGCTCCAGTCTCCTGAAGCAAAGGGCCTGGTGACCGGAAGGAAAGGTCCCGGCCGTCCGAGTCGCCGATCGTGAAGGCCATCGTCATTGAGCCAGGATCTGTCCTGGGCGTCCTGGGCGGCGGACAATTGGGCGCCATGTTCACCATGGCGGCATGCCGTCTCGGGTATCACGTCGCCGTCTGGGATCCAGATCCAGAGGCGCCGGCTCATCGTGTTGCCACGCACAGCTTTCCCGCTCCGTTCACCGACCAACACGTTCTTGCGCGCTTTGCCGACCTGGTCAGCGTCGTGACCTATGAATGGGAAAATATCCCAGCGGAACTCTGTCAAGCGTTGGAGCAGCAGAAGCCGGTTCGTCCGTCGAGTGCTGTTCTGAGCGTGATTCAGGATCGCCTTGAACAAAAGGGGTTCTTGGCCTCCAACGGATTTCCCGTTCCCCCCTTCGCCGGCCTCACCGCTCCAGATCAATTGGCGAATATCGTTCGGCAGGTCGGCTATCCCGCTCTCTGCAAGACGGCAACGGCGGGTTATGACGGCAAGGGGCAGTGGAGAATCACCCGAGAGTCTGATGTTCGGGAGGTGGAACAGGCATTATCGGAATCCGCTCGCCCCGGCATGCGATGGATCGTGGAGTCCTTGATCCCGTTTCAACGGGAACTCTCGATCCTGGTTGTCCGAGGAATTGACGGACAGAGTTGCACCTACCCCTTGGTTGAGAATGAACATGAAGAGGGGATTCTTCGAACCACCAAGGTGCCGGCTCCAGGATCGTCAGCTGTGGCCGAGCGAGCGGCCGCTTTTGCGTGTCAGGTCGTCGATCGGCTGGAAGGGGTCGGGGTATTTTGTCTCGAATTGTTTCAGCTGCCCAGCGGGGAACTTCTCATCAACGAGATCGCCCCGCGGCCTCATAACTCAGGCCATTATACGCTCGACGCTTGCAGTGTGTCCCAGTTTGAGCAACAGGTCCGCGCCATCTGCGGGATGCCGCTCGGTGAAGTGCGACTGCTGAGCCCAGCCGTCATGGTAAATCTCATTGGGGACGATGCCGCATTTTTTATGAAAGGCGCAGGCTGTCAGGCCCTGCTGGATGTTCCTGGCGCGGTACTCCATTTCTACGGCAAGCCTGCGATTCGTCCCCGTCGCAAGATGGGGCATGTCACGTTTCTTGGGGAGACGATCAGTTTCGCCCTCGATCATGCCAAGCAATTTCGGCGAACGATCCGCGACCATCTGCGTCGTTCTCAGTCCTGAAAAAACCTCAACGTATTCCAGCGAATACGCCTCCGGTTTTTCCGGGCCTGCGGCCTCGCATCTGGCCGCACCTCCTCGCCTCCTCACGAATGGCAATGCCAGCCAGGTTTCTAGCAAATCCAATCTGTGAGCCGTTTTTTGGCCATTCCACGTCGTTCTATTTTGTGACGGACTGTAGGGAGATGGATCACAGGGCTCAGATCCTCAGGGCGTAGTCTACCGAGAAAACATGGTTCCGCCCTTCCGGAGTATCGGTACAGGACTTGCTCTCTTCCCATCGGGCTTCAGGAAAACTATTTTGGCATGTGAGAACTTCGTTGGTCCGCACGTCTGGTACAACAGGGGCATCCTGCCAATATTCGGTTGCCCGAACAGGAGATCATACAGATGAGCAGTCTTGCCCTACCCTCTGAAAATCATGTCGATCTGCCCTCGCAGGATTCGTCTCACGACAGTACGATTTCGCGTTCACGATATGTGGTGCTTCAGTCGCTGGTCGGCGTCATGTTGGCCTACCAGTTATTGTCTGGGGCGGAACTGATCGCAAGCCGCTCAACGATCGGGGTGATCGTCGTTGGGTTGGTGGCAATGGTCCTTTGTCTCTCGTATGCGCCGACCTCGATCCTACAGGCTGCGTGGTTCAGCGGGACCGTGATTGGGATCGATACGGTTCTCGTGACCGCAACCATCTATCTTTCGGGTAATGCCCGGTCGGAACTCTATCTGTCGTACTTCGTCCTCATGCTCATTGCTGCCTCGGTGCGCCGCCTCTCCCATATTATTGGGTTATCTCTGCTGCTTTGTGCCGGGTATGGAGTCATCCTCTATCAAGGGATTGTACAAGCTGGCGCTCTGTCGCCCGGGCACCTGCTGGGCGTGCCGGTGTTGTTGGTGATGGCGACGTTCTACGGGCTCGCATTGCAAACGGTCGGGGCCGAACGGCAACAAAAAACGATATTGCTGGGGAGTATCGAGGCGCTGAAAGAGACTGAACGGGCCTTGCAAGCGTCGCGCGATCAGTTGGAGATTCGTATCAAGGGTCTCAAGGGAGATCTCTCACGGGCGAATGAGCATGTTCGGCAGGAGAAGAAGGAACGAGAAGGTATTGAGCAGCAATTGCATGAGGCACTGAAGATGGAAGCGATCGGTCGGCTTGCCGGGGGAATGGCCGACGAACTCAGCCATCTCGTTTCGGTGATCGGAAAGCAAACGGGCGTGGTCCTGTCTCGCCTCAAGCCGGAGGACCCACTCTATGGGCCGGTCGATGACATATTTCGAAGCGGAGGGCAGGCTGCAGCCGTGACCGCTCAATTGGCTGGGTTGGGTCTCCACGATGGCCATGTCCGACAGGTGCTTTCGGTTAAGGCTGTACTGGAGGATATTCGTGGAGTGATAAGAGGACTGCTGCCCACTTCCATCGATCTCGGCATGGTCATTGAAGATGCGCCGATGGATGTCGAGGTCGATCGCGAAGGACTCGAACAAGTCCTGCTTCATCTTGCGGTGAATGCGCGGGATGCCATGCCACATGGTGGCCGACTCCTGATTGAAGCGAAGCAGGTCTTTCCTGGGCATGAGCGTGGGCTGGTGACTGGAAGGGGAGGACATCTACCCAAGGTGCTGATTCAAGTGACTGATACCGGAAGCGGGATGAGCCTAGAGACCCAGGCTCACATGTTCGAACCCTTCTTTTCCACAAAGGAAATGAATGTGGGACTCGGACTCACCGCGGTCTATGGCATTGTGAAACACAGTGCAGGCCAAGTCGATGTTGTCAGCCGGCCCGGCGAAGGCACGGTCGTGAGGGTGGCGCTTCCTCTTGTACGACAGGGCCGGCCGCCTGCTTCATCAATCCTGGCACATGTCGCAGCCAAAGATGAGGAAACGGTTCTGCTAGTGGAGCCGAATGAAATCGACCGTAAGCTCGCACTCTCCACGTTGTTGCGGCATCGCTATCACGTCTTGGAGGCAAGCTCGTCCGTTGAGGCGTTGCTGCTCACGCAGCAACACCCTGGTGCTGTCCATGTGGCCGTGAGCGATCTCATGATGCCGGAGATCGGTGGCCGTGACTTAGCCAGACGGTTATTGGAGCAACACCCTATGATGAAACCGCTCTTTATCTCTGGGTATGACGACGAGGCGATGGTGTCTCATCGCCTCAACCCTCGGTATCTCTTGCGGCGTCCCTATCGACAAACCGGGCTGGTGGAAAAAGTGCGTGAGCTGCTGGATACGTGAGCACCGGATGGTTGCTCTGGTTTGTTTTGTTTATCTGGTTGATTTGGTTCATCTGGTTCAACCAAACAAACAAGACAAACCAAACAAACCAGATAAACCGGGCTAGTCTTCCCATCCGCCTCTGCGGGCTGGCGCAAAGAAAGGCACGTCCGGGCGTTTGAACAGACCAATCAGTGCCATTCCAGCGAGAAACCCGCCGATATGGGCGAAGAATGCGACGCCTCCGCCTTCACTGCCGATGCTCATCCCCCCGCTCAACAGTTGCATGACAAACCACATACCGAGGACGAAACCCGCTGCCACCCTCGTTGCGCCTAGGCCGGGCATCATCACCAGCACGCGGGCTCGTGGGAACAACAATACATAGGCGCCTAAGACACCGGAAATGGCGCCGCTTGCTCCGACCATGGGAATAGCCGAGGACGGATCGGTCAGGGCGTGGCTCAAGGCGGCCAGAATTCCGCATGTGAGGTAGAACACGACGTACTTCGCATGCCCCATGACGTCTTCGATATTGTTTCCGAAAACCCAGAGGTACAGCATATTCCCGATGAGATGCATCCAGCCGCCGTGCAGGAACATGCTCGTGAGCAATGTGGCGTATGCGGGAATGGCCACGCCCATCTCAGGGGGGTCGGCCTCTCCGAACACGAGGGCCGGGATTGCCCCATACTGAAAGACGAATGTCTCTCCTGAGCTGGCGGGAAGACTTGCCTGGTAGAAAAAGACAAGGACGCAGGCCGCGATAGTAGCGATTGTGACCACCGGCGTCAGCTCGGTTGGGTTGTCGTCATGCAGAGGGATCATGGCGCCCTCAGTAGGAGGAGAATACTGTTATTTGGTTTATCTCGTTTGTCTGGTTAAACAAGACAAACGAAATGAACAAAACAAACCAAATGAACCAAATCAACCAGCTCAACCGGGAGACCTGCGACGGTCAATGACTGATCGAGGGAGGGCCGGATTTTCCGGCAAGGAGCCATCAGGTCCGAGGGAAACCGAAAACCCTGCGGCGTGCGTATGGCCGCCACCGCCGAACGATGCGGCGATGGCTCCCACGTCGGCTCCGTCCTCTCGCGAGCGCATGCTGTAATAGCGGCGCCCATCGCGATCGTGCCATATGACGCAAAACGGATGCTCCACGGAGAGGCGTTCTCCGATCTGACTCGTCAGGATCGCGCTGTGGACCGACGGAACGACGGCTCCGTGAAAGTCGATCAACATCGCTTGCGCTGCCAATTTGCTCACGAGTTCGCTTTCATAACGCAAGATGGCCTGGCCTTCCTGTTCCAACTCCTTCTGTTTGAAGTGGTTCCAGAGGTGATAATCGAACGGATAGGAAGCCACGGCCGCATTAATTTCCCGGCTGGAAGGGAGTGCCCAAGTCCAGAGGTCTTTGTCTTGGATATAGTCGAGGAGCCACGGCGCAGGCTGATCGTGTGCCCATTCCCAGGCCAGGACCGCTCCGGACTTCCTCATATCAAAATACGCATAGGGAAGGCCGGCGAGGGCTTTCTCTGCGGTGATGTGATGATCGAGCACGAGGAGCGCCTGTGTCTGAGCAGCCATGGCTTCCAGCGTCTCGCGGGCATAGCTGAAATCCACGATGACGACTCGTTGGTCCTGCAGCCCTGTGGGAGGCGGATTCCCATGTTTGACGGGAATGAACCGAGCCGCTGGAAATTGATTCCAGATCGCCCAAGCGGCGCCGAACCCATCGGCACATTCGGCGTGATAGAGCACGACGGTGGGAGGCTTAGAGAATGGGTGCTGTGTGCAGGAACCGGCCATTGTGGCGGAGCATACCACGATGCTCCGCCGAGACTAAAGCCTCTTTGTGAAAAGAGGTCAGAGTGCGTTGAGATGGTCGATCAACTGACGCAGCCGGCTCGCGCTCCGGCGGTTGGAATTAAAGGTCACCCGAGGTAAGTCCATCAGGTCCGGCTCGTCGAGTTCTTCGGGGAGCGGCCCGCGCAATTCGAAGGTGCCCTCGGATAACAGATCGCCAAACGTGTCATGAAGGCTGGCCACCTGTTCTGGAGATATGCGGGTTTTCAGTCGCATGGCCAAGAGCCGGCCCACATAGCGAATGGAATGGAATCGGCGGTAAAAGCGCCTGATCTCATCGATTGCGTCGTCCACGGACGTGGTGATTTTGAACAGGCTTAGATCTTCAGGGTTGATCAGTTGACGGGCCAAGAGTTGGCGTGTGACGAAGGCGTACCAGTCGTCCCAATAGTCGCAGCCGGGAGCCTGGAGACACACGATCGGCTGGGGATCGCTCTTGCCGGTCTGGGCGAGGGTTAAGATTTCAAATCCTTCATCATGCGTCCCGAAACCGCCCGGAAACAAGGCAATGGCGTTGGCCTCTTTCTGAAAGATGAGTTTGCGGGTGAAGAAGTATTTGAACGTGACGAGCTTAGGGTCATCGGCGATCGTGGCGTTTGGGCCTTGTTCGAAGGGCAGCATGATATTGACCCCGAAGCTGTTCTCTCGCCCGGCGCCCTCCTGGCAGGCGCGCATGATCCCGTCGGCGCCCCCGGTAATGACCATGAACCCTTCCTCGACGATCCGACGGGAAAACTGGAACGCCATCTGGTAGTTCGGATCACCCAAGGCAGTGCGGGCTGAACCGAAGATGCTGATTTTGTGCCGATCTCGATAGTTATGAAATACGCGGAAGGCGTGACGCAGTTCTTTTACGGCACGATTGACGATCTTGAGGTCCAGGATGTCCAGATGAGAATCGTGGAGCCGAAGCGTCCCAGCCAAGAGTTCCTTCATGATCGCAGCTTGCAAGTCGTCTTCCGGACTGTCAAGCAGCAGGCGAATTTGGCTGAGCAACTCCTCGTTCGAGGGGAGGGAATGGGAACGGGTGTGGGACGTCTTCATTGGGTCATCCATGTAGAGTTATGGTTTATCATTCTAAGGAGAAAAAATTCTATCAGCTGATCGTCTGTTGGTCAAAAGAACTGAATATATTTATGAGACCAGGAGCCTGTCTGACATTGCCTTTGTGATGAGGCAAAGGAGGGCCAGGCAGATGCGCGACCGCAGGTTCAGAAAAACCAGAGGCGTATTCACTGGAATACGTTGAGGATTTTTCGAGGCCGAGAACAAAGTAGATGCGTGGCCCTCATTCGCTGCAGTAGAACGGTCAATGTTGGACAGGTTCCTAGGAGGGATTGGATGAAGGAGGCATTGTTTGAAGCGCCCAGGCTCTGATACGAGCGAGATCGGTCGATGAGAGGTCAGTGAACTGAATATCGATATGCCAAGTGCGGTTTCTGTTCGATGGGTCATTTGGCCCTGCCCCCGGAACTTCGCTAGTCAGGACCGTTCCATGAATGGTTAAGGGAGTGTTTTGACCAGAAATGGAAAACGCCAGCACGACGTCCGTTCCTGCCAGGATCTTCGTGGTCGATTCGACCAATGCTCCGACATGGCTCAGTTGGGTAATCATGGCGTTATAGTTGAGCCCCTGCGCTGAGGCTCGTCCGACCACACTCATCACGACGGGGATTCTTGCGCCACGTCTAGGCGGGCTGAGCATCAGGTCTTGCGCACTGAGCACCCCAACTGGTTGATTTTGTTTGGTGACGATTAAGAGAGAGGCGCCCGTCGCCATCATGAGTGTCGAGGCCTCTGTTAAGGCCTCATCGTACTCGATGAACTCCACCGGGCGTGTCATGATCGTCCGGACTTCGATATCGTGCGGTTCGAGCCCCTGAGCAACGACTTTCTTCACAATGTCGGTCGGCGTCATAAGGCCGAATTGCGTGTCGGTATCCTTGATGAGCAGACAGGGCGCATGCTCTCGCTCGAGCAGTATTGCCGCCTCGCTGACAGATACGTCTCCCGGAACTTGCACGACCCCTGGTGTCATCATATGGGCAACCATAGTCGGTATCAGATGTGTCGTCGTGAAGGGTTTGCCGTCGTCGTTCGTCATGGGCTCGAGACTGCTCCGATTCGCGCCTGCACGATTCGTGAGGGCCCACCCCTGGCGACGTAAGCCAAGTATAGCAGACGGAGCCGCCGCGACCGTGAACGGGGCTTCCCTTGTCAAACAAGGGGTTCGGCGAATAGACTAGGCCAATTGTCAGAACAGCACAAGGGTTGATCCTATGCCTGATTCCGATTTCGTTCAACAGGACTTTCAGCGCCGCCTCAGGAACATTCCCCCGCTGGGGATGGGGCTCTCAGTCGACGTCTATTCCCCCAATCTATTTGAGCTGGTGAACAAGCTCAGAGAGCGAAAGCTCCAGCCGGGTTATCTCGAAGTCTTTAAGGCGGCGACGACCGCCCTGACAACGGTTCGACAGGCTGTGTCGGATATACCGCTGGCGTACCACGGGGAAGGCCTGTGGATCACTCAGCCGGACGTTCAAGAGTCTCCGTTTTTTCAGCAGGACGTCGGCGAGATGGTCACGCAACTCAACAGCATACAAAGTCTCTGGCTGAATCATGAATGTGCGATGAAGCAGATGGCGGGCTACTCGTTCGGCACCTATATCCCTCCGTTATATACGCGGCTGAGCGCTGAGGTGGTGGCAGCAAATATTGTGACGGTTCAGCAGGCAATGGATCGGCAGGGTCGCCGGGCGGACGGAACCGCACCGCTCTTTCTCTTGGAGATGCCGCCGCTCACTTATTTTTTCGCAGGCACAATACCGATTCCTCACTTTTTTCGGCTCATCACCGCGTTGGTACCCTGCGGTCTTGTGCTGGACATCGGACACCTCTGGACGGCTTATCGCTATACCGCCGCTTGCCGACAGATATCGCTTGAACGATTCGTTGGGGCGTTCCTCGACGAATTTCCTTTGGAGCGGGTCATCGAAATCCACGTAGCGGGGTTGGCCTGCCATGAGACGGTTGGTGAACCAAAGGCCGGAGAGGGGCTTCCTGAATGGATCGATGCCCATGCCGCCCCAATTCCGTCGATCCTCTTCAGCATGCTCGAACAGGTTCTGGCCCATTCGAATCTCGTAAGCCTCCGGGCGGTGGCGCTTGAAGTGGACACCAAACCGATTGAGATGATTGTGGAGGAGTATGCGGAGACCGTTCGGCGTTTCTCCTTCCTCGTTCAGCAGACGATGGCCAGAGGAACGGCTGTAAAGCCATTAATGGGACTACATCCTTGTCCAGCTTCAGTTCAGGAGCCAGTGTGCCAGTCGGATCGACAGCAATTACGGGATGACTATGCGCGCTACGCGCAAATTATCTCAGGACAAGTTCCCATTATTGGGATTGAGTGGCAGGACGTGGCCTCGGATGCGACCGGCTTAACACGGTATCGAGAGTCCTATTTGCCGCACGAGATTTTGCATTGGGGAGGAGACCTCGAAGAGATGTTTCCGCAGACCTGCCGAGCGTTGGTTGAGCGGGGTGTTTGTCTGACTGAGTTTGTGTCCTTCTGGTTTCGGTCGCCACGGCCGCTTACGCACTCGTATGATTTCTTCCTCCTCAAGATCGAACGGTTTCTCGAATTTGTGACGGAGCGTGCGCCGGATGCGCGTGTCTTCGCTGAACAGGAAAGTGACAGCTTGCGCTTGGCCTATGCCCAGGCGAATGAAGTGGGAGAACCTGTGATGGAGATGGAGCCATCCCAATGAGTTTCTGGCAGTCACTCACCAGACCGATCATCGGGATGGCTCCGATGGATGGGGTCACGGATGCGACGTTTCGCCATACCGTGGCGATGCACGGGAAGCCGGATGTCTCCTTCACGGAGTTCACGCATGTGCATGACGTCTGCCGAGGACCGGAGTTCCTGCTGGACTCTCTCATCTATCATGAGGCTGAACGACCGATCGTTGCGCAGCTCTATGGGAAAGAGCCGGACCTTTTCTACCAGGCCGCTCACGCAGTTTGTGAGTTGGGGTTTGATGGATTGGATATCAACATGGGCTGTCCCTCGCGGAGTGTGGCCTCATCCGGATCGGGTGCGGGGCTGATCAGAACGCCGGATGTAGCCCATGAGATCATGCGGGCTGCTCGACAAGGAATCGCCGATTGGGCATCCGGTCAGACCCTTGAGGGAGCAGGTCTCAAGCCTGGCAGAGTGGAGGCGATTCAGCGGATGAACGAGCAACGGCAGGACGCCCGCACACTCGTCCGGCAGACGATCCCCCTGTCCGTCAAGACACGCCTCGGCTACGACGTGGTGGTTATCGACCAATGGATCGAACATCTCCTCATGGAACAGCCGGCGGTCATTTCTCTGCATGGCCGCACTTTGCAGCAAATGTATCGAGGGGAAGCGGATTGGAACGCCATTGCCCGGGCGGCGAAGATCGTGCGAGGGAGCGGAACTTTGCTGTTTGGCAATGGGGACGTGCATAGTTACCACGACGTTGTCCGTCGCGTGCGGGACACCGGAGTCGATGGCGTGTTGGTCGGACGAGCCGCACTCGGAGCCCCCTGGTTCTTTCGGCAGAAAGAAGAGGCGCGACTTGTTCTCCAGCAGCATCGGTCTGAGGAGGGACCCGAACCGTGGCTGCCGACACTCGACGATCGCTTCGAGGTGCTACTCGATCATGCCAGACGGTTTGAAGCGGCCTGTGGGCAGGGCCAGTTTCGGCGGATGCGCAAACATCTGGGCTGGTACTGCAAAGGATTTCCCCATGCCGCCTCGCTACGAGCTAGCATGTTTCGAGTCTCTTCGATTGCTGATTTGGAGCGGGTACTCGCCGATTTTCGCATACACAGCGCGAGCCTCACCGAGGTTTCTGACCAGATGCAGCTCGAACCTCTTATTTCCGCAGAGCCCTCTCCGGCGTTGTAGATGCCACTTATTCTGGCTTCAACCTCTCCGCGCCGTCGCGAGCTGCTTGCCTTGTTGGGCATCCCTTTCGACGTCGAAAGCCCGCCCTTCGAGGAGCGGCTGGAGGTTGACAGTCCTGTGATCGAACAGGTGCAGTCTTTCGCGCAGGGCAAGGCCCAGTCGGTCGCGAGGCAAGAACCGGATGCGATCGTGCTGGGGAGTGACACAGTGATTGAGTTGAATCATCAGGTGCTCGGAAAACCAGCCGATCTGGCGGAGGCCCGTGAAATGCTTCGGAGCCTGGCCGGTCTCGATCATCACGTACACACGGCGGTTGCGCTCGTCTGTTCAGCTCGTGCGATAGATATTGTCGCTTTGTCTACGGCCGTCGTTCGGATGAAGCCATTCGATGAACTGATGCATGAACGGTATCTTGCGACAAGAGAAAGTCTTGGTAAGGCCGGCGCCTATTCGATCCAAGGAGAGGGCGGCGACTTAGTCGATTCCATTGACGGAGATTTTCCGACGGTGGTCGGCCTGCCGCTCCGCCTGGTCGCGCAGCTGCTGACGCAAGTCGGCGTGAGAGTACCGGTCGATCTCGACGAACTCTATCTTGCCAAGCCCTATGCCAACTGGGCCCGCTTCTCAGTCTGATTGCAAAGGGGCAGGGGGGTTCCGTACAATACCGCCCCATCAATCTTTGTCTTGTATGCGGAGGGAGTCATGAGCGTGCGATGCCTGACGTCGGCGACGCGAATCGGTGGCGTCGCCATTTGTGCGGTCGCGGGCCTGTTGACGGTTGTCGGTCTCCAGCCGGTTTTCGCGATCGAGGTGAAGCTTTCAGTGGAAGAGGCGCAGAAGGCCTTGGAAGCAGGGCGCGCACCGATGGAGAAGGCCAACAGCCCGGAAGATGTCAAGAAGGTTCTTCAGCAAGCCTCCATGGTTACGCGTGTGGGCGCCCATCCGGAGAAAGATCCCTGCGGAGCCAGCGCCATCCTTCGGACCAAACGCTATCGACTTGAAGCCTTTGGCCGACAGGAAGCGGCGGAATCCAAGAAGCGGAAAATGGATGTGCGCATGCCCGATGAGTTCATCAAGAAAGTCGTGGACATGCCCAATATGGAGATTGAGGTTCAGCTGTGTGGCGACGACGAATACTTTGCAGAAGGTGCCTTGATCGAGCTGCAACAAGGTGCCAAGAGGATCAAGCCCATCGATATCGGAAAAGCTGAACGCGGCCGAAAGAATGAGGGAAGCGGGCCGACCTACCGGTCACGCTTTACCGCACTGTTTGCCTACGAAACATTTGATCCCACTGCAGCCTCAGTGTTCGTCGTGAATCTTCAAGATGGAAATGAGGCGAGAATTGTCGCCGACTTCTCCAAGGTAAAGTAGTCACACTCCTTCGGTCCTATCACATGCCAATCTGCGTAACTGCTCCTGCTGCCCCGCGAGCAATCGTCTGTAGCGCGAAAGCGCGCGGCCCGTCCGGTCTCTTGTTTATATGGGTTGCCTTGTTTGTTTGGTTGAACTAGATAGACCCGACGAACCAGATCAACTCTCGCGTCCCGCCAGTCTCGCGGTCATGAACCGCTTGCATTGATGTGCGGCTTGTGACTTTGCGCCCACTGGCGCTGAAACTGCTCATACGACATGGACAATTTCTGTTGCATCACCGTCTCAAGAGGCTGACCGGTCATGAGTGCGTTCATCAGCTGGCGAACGGTGTGTATGCTATACCGATCGATGAGATGCTGAGTAGCAATACTTGCCGTGAGGTATGCGGTCGATAGTGACGACGAGGGAAGCTGAGTCCAGGATCCGTGAAGGGAAGGCAGCGGCATGAGGGGAGGATTTTTTTGTCGGGACTCTTCCATGTCCGGCCAGGGATCTTCTGTCAGATGAATGGCCAGACCTTCCACGAGCCATGTTGGAGGAGCGGTCCTTCCATTCCTGGCCTGTTCATGAAAGAGCGCATGGACGAATTGATGACGGACCACGCGGCTGAATAATGCGAGATCCTCGAGCGCGCCTTGAGTGGGGAGATGGATCGAACCAGAAGTGTGATCGAACAACGTATCGGCCCAATCGGGGACTCCTGCCGGACCGGAAAATTCCTGTCCTGTGTGGAGGACAACTTTGATGGGTCTGGCGGGAACCTGTCCGAACTTCGGGGGAATCTCTTCATAGGCGTATTCGAGCATGGCGCGAATACGCACCCACGTCGTTTGATCGTCAGGCCCGTCGAACTGAACGACGAAATGAGCAGTGTCTCGCGGGGGAAACGGTCTTGGCTGCCGTACTTCCTGAATAGCGAGGGAGGAAGGCGGTGGACTCACGGATAGTGTTGAGGGAGGAGGCATACGGTCTTCAAGAGGATTCGAGGCTGGTCCGGTGTCTATGGCTGCTGATTGGGATGACGGGCCGAGTGCCACGGTTTGATGCTGTACGGAGTGTTCCTCGCCCGCTTTTGCGACCAACTTATCTCGATAGGATCGGAGGTTGAGATCGTATTGGGTTTGTAGATGCGCGAGATCGAGATGGGGCATCGCCGAGGTCTTATCGCCTTTCTCCAACAGCAGTTCGGCGAGTGCAAGATGCGGGAACGGATCGGTGGGATTCAGTCGAATCACCCTGTTGAGGAACTGAGGTGTCATCGCCGGATCACGGAGTTCCCAGTACGCTTGTGTCAGGTTCATGTGCGCAAGCGGATTGGTGGGATCGGATGCGACGGATTTCTTAAAGGCTTTGACAGAGAGTACGCTCCCGCCGAACTTTTCCTGTTGTACGCCGAGATTGTTCCAGAGCGCTGCAATGTACCGTTTAGTCTGGGCGTTCTCCCGTTTTTTGTGTGAGAGGGCCATCAAACGGCGTTCTGCTTCCTTGTAGTTTCCCTTTTCCACTTCATCGCGAATGAGCCCGAGCGCATCAGTTGGCGCTTGTCCGGGATCGATCAGTCGCGTTTGCGGAACGTCCCAGGACGGATATTCTTGCGTTCCCGGCAACGTGAAGCTGGGTGTTGGTTGCAGCGGATGAGGCTCCAAGGACTGTTGCGACGCGGACCTCGGAGTCAAATATGTCGGTTTCAGCCACGCATGGTATCCGATAAAGAGACCAAGCGCGAGGGCGAGGAGTGTGAGTGTGGATGAGATGTCGCGTCGATATTTCATAGTGCCTTCCCCCGGATATCTCACTCTCTCGGTTTGAGGCTACCGACCTCGAAAGATTCTGGTGCCGGGTTTAATCGT
>JACQEY010000233.1 GCA_016200355.1 Nitrospirota bacterium | reverse complement strand
TTTCTGATCGCCTCCTCCGCGCGCGGCGGTCCTGTTTTAGTCTTCAACGACGTACTTATTTTCTGATGTGCTCTCCGTTAGCTTGACACTGTTCCGCTACCAGCCTAGCCTTGGCGCAATCTGATCTTCAGTTGAGGCAGTCGCTGAGAGGGCATGCCTCATCAATGCCGAATCGGAGTTCAACGCTCGGTCAATGGAGAGATTTGGAGGGCATTTTGAAACGACTGGCAAACATACACGGCCTCCTTTGTATGGCACTGGGACTGCCCTTGATCATTACGGGATGCAGTTCCGTCTCTCATTCAACTGGGGAACATACAATACACATGGTCAATGTCGGACAAGCCGTAGAGCCCCATCACATCAATGCGGGAAGGGGACATGAGATACGGTGGCGAAACACAGGGACTCAGCCAATCACGGTCATTTTCCCTGGAGAGTATGATGCCCGGATCTCATGCCGCACAGGATTCACGAGCGTAGATAAAACTGTACTCTCTGCTGTCATCGAGCCGAATGCCTTCGCCAGTCTCTGTTTCTCCCAACAAGGAAGATATAACTATCGAGTGCGCCTGAATAAAAACCTTGCGAGCGCACCAACCGAGCAGGGTGCGTCTGTATGGATTGTTGGACGCGGGGAGAGAAACGCCGACCCGTATGAGGATTATCAAAATATCACTCCGTAGCAGCATTAGAGGCTCGAAGAAGAAAAGGAAGAAGAAAATTGGACAGGCTACTTTTTTGATGCGCCTTGATGAAAATGCGGGGCCCTTCTCCCTTCCGCCACGCTCGAACAGTTTGAAACGGCGAATAATAAGGACTCGGGGTCTTTTCTCCCCTGAGGTGCGAGTTCCCGTCCACTCCATCGGAGAACGCGATGATTATTACAGACACCGAATCGGCTGATCTCCACACTCCTACGGGGCCCATGCGCACGTACCTCTTTCGGCCGGCGGCTGCGGGGCGCTATCCTGGCCTGGTCCTGTACTCGGAGATCTTCCAGGTCACGGGGCCCATCAGACGCGCCGCGGCGATGTTGGCGAGCCACGGATTTGTGGTGGCGGTCCCGGAGATTTACCACGAGCTGGAACCGGCCGGCACTGTGCTGGCCTACGACGAGGCCGGTGCCGTGCGCGGCA
>JACQEY010000232.1 GCA_016200355.1 Nitrospirota bacterium | reverse complement strand
GTCACCATGAGGACCCTCGTTCCAAAAGATCCGAGTCCGAACGGTGATGTTCTCCGACAAAGAGTCCGGCGTAGGAGTAAAGGAGACTGTGTGAGATCCCGCGCGCAGGATGACGGGTAGGAGCGTGCGGAAAAGACAGCAGCCACCCTCACTGGAACGTCAGGGGATTATGCTACGCCGATGGAGCGGCTCGGTCAACGGTCTCTGGATTAGCCTAGAGAGCCAGGTTGCGGGAATTGTATAACGCACCCACTGTATCGTCTGCGGAATGATGGTCGTCTTCGTTATCAGCTCTCTGCCGCGCCTTGCCAAAGCATGTCGTATCCTAGTTCTTTGGTGTCGGAACACATGGCCGCCAGCGCGTCGAACTTGTCGTTGAAGACTTCGTCCGCATGGGATCGTTCGTGCTCCTCGAACGAGCGCCAATAGGTCACGATGGCATAATGGTCGTCGGCGGTTTTGGATGCAGAGAGAGATCCCTCGTTCGAGACAAAGCCGGAGAACTTGAACACTTGTCCGGCGAGGAATCCACCTTTGTCGCCTCCATAGGTTCCTTTGACGACGCTGCAGAGTTCACCGACGGCCAATTCAACATCCTCGAACGTGACTCCGGGTTTGAGCTTGACGGTGTTGAACAGCATTTTGGCTCCGAAGGGGAGCGTGATTGGACCGAACATGTCATCCTCCTAGCAGGCCGTTGAGAAAGTCCACTCGCGGTGGCTCTTGTTTCTGATCACACGATTTGATGAAGGACCAGTCAACCTCTCCATCCGATCCGGCAATGTAACCATGAAGATTGGTGGTGTTGTAGCGGACGAGGAGCCGCATCGATAGTGATTGTATCGAGTGGCGATGGCAAAGTGAACAGCAGGAAAAGCACGGTTTCAGTGCCCAATCGACTCATCCCTCTGCGGCGCAGAAGCCAGGGTAGTGAGTCTAATGCTTCTTGACATATTCCGTTCGCCCTGAGCTTGTCGAAGGGCTAAAAGTTCCGATCGCATCCGTTCATGCTTCGACAGGCTCAGCATGAACGGTGTGTAAAGCCATCACGCACAACCGTTTGGAACTGATCCGATTGGTGGCGCGAGAGCAATGGTTTCGCATCTTGATCCCCACGCAGCAGAGAAAATGGAAGGGCTAGCCGTGGAGTTTGGTCGTGAGCTGAGTGGCAATGAGTGCAAGTTTTTCTGACCGGGCTAGGGATTTGATCGCGGCCTCGCGTGTGAGTGCAGCGCTTTTAGTATGTCGATACTCGGTATACCGTACCCTCAACGGACTTCGGTGTTTCGTGTATTTTGCGCCTCGGCCTGTTCTGTGCACTTTCAGTCGACGCTCCAGATCATTGGTGATGCCGGTGTATAAACTGTTGTCCGAACACTCCAGAATGTAGACGATCCACTTCATTTTGCCGATTCCACTTTTCCCCAAGAAATTGACAGCTAGAAATCAGGGAACGCGGCTGTGGCGTCAGCGCGCCAGTCGATTGTATCAGGCTCTCTGCTTGCGGTGGCAGAAAAGAGCAGCGAGGGGGCTGGCCTCGCACTCCGGCAATGTGGAGCCGCCGGTGTGATCGATGGACAGTCAATCTCCTTGTTGACAGCTCGTCCATAAGACTATAGCGTCATTTACCTTATTCTCTCCCTACTTCGGAGGTGCTCATGGCGGCTGTCTCAGAGATCGCGCCGGATGTGTTCAGGATTTCCACGTTCGTGCCGGATTTCAATCTTCAGTTCAATCAGTTTCTGGTGCGCGACGAAGAACCGTTGCTGTTTCATACCGGTCCTCGTGCGATGTTTGCTGTGGTGCGGGACGCGGTGGCGACGTTGCTCGATCCAGCAAAGGTGAAATGGATCGGTTTCAGTCATCTTGAAGCGGATGAATGCGGGACGCTGCACGAGTGGCAGCAGCTTGCGCCTGCATCTACGGCAGTCTGCAGTCTTGTGGGCAAGTTGGTCAGCATCGATGATTTCATGGCGGTGCGGCCGTCCAAGGGAATGCAGGACGGGGAGGTGCTGACCACCGGTAGGTATCGCTTCCGGTTTCTGCATACGCCCCATGTGCCGCATTGCTGGGAGGCTGGGCTGCTGTTCGAAGAGACCCAGCGCACGCTCTTCTGTTCAGATCTGTTTCATCAGGATGGCGATGTCGAGGCATCGACGCATTCTGACGTGCTGGACCGCTGTCGGCAGGTGCTCGTGGAATATCAGCAGGGACCGCTTGCCAACTATGTGCCGTACTCGACGCTCACGGCACCAACGCTCCACCGGCTGGCCGGATTGCAGCCGAAGACGCTTGCGACGATGCACGGTTCGGCTTATATCGGGGACGGTTCCCGTGCGCTCCATGATTTGGCTAGCATGTATAAGGAAGTCCTGGGGCCGACTTTGTAAGACTCGGTCGCTCGACTCGTTCGTGCTGGCGGTCATCGCGGTCCCTCAGTATCCCGCCACTCCTTGCCGTTCACGTCTGCCCATATTTCATGCACCATTCGTTGCTCGAAACCATACCATGTTCCCTTGTCTCGCAGATTCTGCAAGTATTTCATATCAGCATCTTTCAGAGTCTTTGGGCCGGGTTTGAGAGCAAGCATTTGGTGGATGGCCTCTCGCTCCCTCAGCGAAGGGCGCACAATTTGTGAGCCTTCAAGGAACGGCCCTTTCCGTGGCGCCTGACTCATCTGTGTCAATTGCATCGGGATACGTGAAGTATCTTCAGCACGCAGCACCGATATCGCCGGCATCATATTCATCGTGATTGCCAAAAGAAGGACACTTAAAACCTTTTGCTTCCTGTGTTCAAAGAGACCCGTGATGGCCATAATTTCATGCCTGGAGCGGTCGTTGTTCATTGACAGCGCTCAGCCGCTCGTTGCCTCATTTGTTGATTGGGGCAAGCGGGTGCCCGTTCTCCGACATACACTTCCAAAACTTAAATCTCTCTCTATCTATGCCGACACTATTGATGATGCCGCCGTCCGCATACGCTTCGAAATGGCCGCCCGGCACTTCTCTTTCAACTGTCTTCATGCAGAGACCAACCGCACGATCGAGTTCACGCCGTTGTGCCTCTGAGGGCGCTGGATCGAACGGGATTGTTTTGAAAGACTTTCTATCGAGGGGCGTGAGCGGCTCGGCAGCGTTGACCAGCAACGAGCTGAATACCAAGCAGATGAATGAAACAATTACTGGCAGTGTCATGCGCTGAGCAGAGGTGAGACTTTGCGCAGATACGCGACAATGGGGATACATGACTCTGTCAGGTTTGCATGCACTGTTCATGAGACGGCTTTAGAGTTTAGCCCCATTGGTGACGAAGCAAGATCAAAACGGCTGCCGACAGGTAGCAGGAACTCTTGTAAAATACGATTGATCCAACCGTGAAACGGTACGATTTCATAGGACCGTATCTCGAAATACCCGTTGCCGGTTTGTACGAGGAGTCTCCCCGATCGCTTTGACATGATTTCTCCGGGAGCTCTCCCTGACGGAGGTCCCTCTTGAGGTTGCGCGTCGTAAATCTTGATGGTTGTCCCATTGAGACGGGCTGCGAGAGGTTCATAGGGTTGTAATGCGCGCCATAGATTGGCAATTTGTTTTGCAGACCTGTTCCAATCAAGAATGGTGTCGGCTGCCTTAAACTTTCCAAAATAGCTGCGTTCCGCGATATTTTGTGGCTTAGGGTCGATTCTTCCTTGAGCCATGGCATTGACGGCTTCTGTCAGGAGCGCAGCAGCTGCATGGTGTTGTCGCTGCGTCAATTGCCCATTATTCTCGCTCTCTCCGATAACCAGTTCTTGTTGGGCGATAATATCCCCTGCATCAATTTTTTCCGTCATCACATGAACGGTGACCCCGGCCACCGACTCCCCATTCTTGAGCATCCAAAATGCCGGATGTGGTCCTCCGTAACGAGGGAGCAGCGAGGGGTGACAGTTTAAGATTCCCAACCGAGAGGTTTGGAAAATTTTCCCCTTGAAAATCTGAGAGAAGAAATAGACCACGATCAGATCTATGTTCAAGCTGTTCACATATTCAATAAATTCTGGAGAGTTCACGTTGGGGGAGGTAATGCGTGGGATCTTTTCCTCATCGAGCCAACTCCAGGCATCGAACCGTGGTTTAATCGTCCGTAGCGGTTTGGATCGGCACAACATCGCTCTGAGGATGGTCCTGATCGTATAACTGAGGCCGTCACCCTTTGGGCTTCGCTTCCACGTAGGGCGAGCCCAAGCGACAATAGTATGCCCGCTTGCTTTCAATCGCAGGCCAAAATCCCAGTCGTCAATCTCTGAAAGGACTAACAGACGTAGAGAGGGTACGGGAGAGGCCGTTTCCGTGCGAGGTTGGGGGCTCATAGCTTTTCACACCGGCGTCACGCTGGATAAGCTATCTTTTTCGGCAGCATATAACGCGGGAACTTTACACTACAATGGGCATCAGCTCTTCAGGAATCGCCGTTATACTAACTCGGCAACCCACAAAAGCCATATTACTTATTTTCGCACCTCATCCAGCAAGTTCACGGCCGCAGCTCCTAGCGATTTTCCAGTAAATACAGCAGACGCGTAGAACCGAGGGCAGAGACACCCCCATTATACATGAATGGGAATACGGTGATGATGAAGAGAGGGCGGGGTTTATAGGCCGAAGGTCAGGTGGATTTGCCCTCAGTCGGTCAACATACTGTATATGACCAACCATCTGTTGACAGGGTCGCTAGCAGCACGTAGCTTGAATTGAATTTCGTCTGGTGAGTCCGTCTCAACTGTTATGCATCGCCTCCGAGATTAGGAGCCACTAGTTGAGGCAGGACACATTGATCGTTGTTACATTTCGTACGTGTTGAGCATTGAGGATTTCATCCATGGCTGACCAGGCGAGCGAGAGCCCAAGCTACCAGGGGCCGGCGGTATTTTCATACGGATTCAGACCGTTATTTCTTGGTGCCGCGCTGTTTGCCGGTGTGGCGGTCCCTGTCTGGATTCTGATTCTTGCCGGAGCTTCAGGATCGGACATGTTTTCTCAGGCGCGTAACTGGCATGTGCATGAAATGGTCTTCGGCTTTCTCCCCGCAGTGATCACAGGGTTTTTGCTCACAGCCATTCCCAACTGGACCGATCGCCCGCCGATTCGAGGGCATGAGTTGATGCTGCTCGTTACTCTTTGGCTGGCCGGACGCCTGATGATCGCCATGCCATGGTTCACGCCCCTCGTGTCTGCCATCGTTGACGCGGGGTTTCTGATCGCAGTGGCGGGACTGGTCTGGCGAGAAATTGCCTTGTCGAAAAGCTGGGATCGTGCGCCGATGGGGGTGTTGGTGAGTCTGCTGGCCGGCGCCAACATCCTGTTCCATGTCCTCAACCAGAACGGGGCGGAGACGGATCGTTCCGAGCGCATGGCGCTCGCGATGGTCATGATGCTTCTGACGTTGATCGGCGGGCGCCTGATTCCCAACTTTACCGGCGAATTACTGGTTGGATCCGGCAGAGCGGAACAGCCGGCACCCTTTTCCCGCTACGATGGCTTGTCGATCGCGCTCGTAGGATTCGCCGTCGTATCCTGGATTGTTCAACCGCACTCTGTGGCGACAGGCTGGGTGTTTGTCACGGCCGGGTTGGCCAATCTTGGTCGGCTGGTACGCTGGTGCGGCTGGCTCACATGGCGTGAGCCGTTGGTGCTGATCCTGCACATTGGATATGGCTGGTTTGCATTGTCGCTGCTAATACTAGGAGGCGCGATCCTCGGGATTGGTCTGCCGAAAGAGGATGCGGTGCACGCATTTACCAGCGGCGCGGTGGGCGCGATGACTCTGGCGGTGATGACCCGTGCCAGTCTGGGCCATACGGGGCGTCCCCGGCACGCGGGTCCTCTGACGGTCCTCATCTATATGCTGGTCAACCTGGGTGCTGTATTGAGGGTATTCGGTCCGATGACAGACCTCCCGGCCAATCTCGTATTGGGTGTAGCGGCAGGCAGTTGGAGTGGGGCCTATCTGTTGTTCGCCATGGTCTATGGACCATTCCTTCTTCGCCCGAGCCTCGACGAGTGACGGGGTGATCGGATGAACCGCTACTGGTATCCTCTGAAATGACCACACCCTCAATCCTGCGCAAGCTCGAAGGCAGTGATCGCCGGTCGATCGGTCGGTCCAACGAAGTTGTCGCTGAGGTGCTTGCCAGTCCGGAGCTATTCGGTGCACTGTTTGCCGGCCTTTCCGTCGATGATCCAGTCATACGGGCTCGGGCCGCTGACGCCGTCGAAAAGATTTCGGTGATCCATCCGGAATACCTGCGTCCCTACAGAGCCAAACTTGTCGGCGAATACGCACGCTGCGAACAGAAAGACGTGCGCTGGCATGTCGCGCAAATGCTGCCTCGCCTTCGGTGGAACGCACGCGAACAGCAACAGGTGTACGACATCCTCACAGATTATCTGCGCGATTCCAGCAGCATCGTGAAGACCTTCGCCATGCAAGCGCTAGCCGATCTCACGACGCAGGCCCCCAAATTTCGTCCCGCCGTCCTGCGACGATTATTGGATTTCACCGCGCATGGCACCCCCGCCATGCGCGCACGTGGACGAAAACTCCTCGCGAATCTATTGAGTGCCAGTACATAGAGCAAGCAGCCCTTTCCGGTCAGCTCATCAGTGCGTGGTGGATCGATGGGTGTTTGAGGGAAGCAGGGATTACTTGGATAGAGTCCTCGACAGACTCAACTTGCTGTTCCTATGTGCATCCGAATCGATCTGCTTCAGGGCGCTGAGCTGATCCGTCAACTCCGCAATCCGCTTATCGCGACTACGAATCCGCCGCTGAAGACTGTGTACTGATAGGTCCGCGTTTTGGGCTGTTTCCCCAGCCCGCAATGTGACAGACGCATTTGCCACACGCTGTTGTCCCAACCATGTGCGTACCAGCCCTTTCATCACCCCTAACGCCCCATTGGGCTTGTCGACGGAGTCGGGGTGGAAAGTCCGGTTGGCAAGAAATTGAATCCAGCGCGCGCTTGAATCTGCGAATGGACCTTTCGGCGCGGCGGCAATCGCCTGTTGAAAAGAGGCGGTTGCCGCATCTCCATTCTGGAATAACGCGATCATTGCACGTGTAAAATGCACCTGATCGCAGGATCGGTGTTGTGTGCAGGTGCTCAGCAACGCTTCTTGCTCTCGATGTACGGTTTGCAAGATTGCTGTGTCGGTCGCATCGGCTTGAAATACTGGTGCAGTACTAGGCGGTGGTGTGCCATTCACCATCGCACATCCCCCAAGCATTGCCGTCATCAAGAGCCAGGATCCCTGCCGAAGCCACATCGCAATGCTCCTTGTTCCCCCCCGAGGTCTTAGTGCCGTTGCTAGGAGCCTGTCCGACATTGCCTTCGTGACGAGGCGAAGGAG
>JACQEY010000231.1 GCA_016200355.1 Nitrospirota bacterium | reverse complement strand
TCTCACTCCCGGTCTTCAATTCTGCGATGGCTTCCGGGTACATCCCTTTTAGCTCGTATGCTACCGCGAGCCGGACATACGCGTTACGGAGGTGCGGGTCTAAGTCAAGAGCCTTCTTTTCTTGTTCTATCGCTTCGTCATACTGACCCGCATCATATGAGAGTGCGTCCGAGGTCCATGGAGTTTTTTGCAAATGTTGTGTACGAGAGATCGATCAAGCGGCGATTCTCTGAGCCTCCTGTTGTAGTCCGTCTTTGAACTTCACGCCTTCGATCACCTGGGCCAGGCGCGCGTGACCTTTCAGTGTGCGCCAGTTTTGTTCCGCGGTCTTCGTCAACTTGAAGACCATCGCCAGCAGTCCAGCACGGGCGACGCAGCCCCGAGTCTTGGCGGTTCTCAATCTCACCGTGGCGAAGGTCGATTCAATCGGGTTCGTGGTGCGGATGTGCAGCCAGTGCTCAGCCGGAAAATCATAAAACGTCAACAAGGTGGTGCGATCTTTCGCCAGGCACTCGGTGGCTTTCGGATACTTCGCTTGATACGTCGCTAAGAAAAGATCGAAAGCAGCTTCGGCATCCACCCGACACTCGGCCATCCAAATCTGGTGCAAGGCTTCCTTGGCTTTGGCTTGCTGACCAACGGGCAGTTTGTTCAGCACGTTCGCGGTCTTGTGCACCCAGCAGCGTTGCGCCTTCGTCGTGCCGAACACTTGCGGCAGAGCTTTCCAGAAACCCAAAGCACCATCACCTACGGCAAGTTTCGGATCGATTGTGAGTCCGCGCTGTTTCAGATCCAGCAACAACCCTTTCCATGATTGTTCTGATTCGCGATAGCCATCCGTCATCGCCAGCAATTCCTTCTTGCCGTCTGCTTTGGCCCCAATTACTACCAAAATGCACTGACTCGCATCTTCCAGACGCACCCCGAAGTGAACGCCATCAGCCCAGATGTAAACATAATTCTTGTTCGTCAAATCGCGCTTGGACCAGCGCTCGTACTGCTCTTTCCAAACCTCTTTCAGCCGGCTGATGGTGGCCGCCGAAAGTCCCGGCGCATCTTTGCCCAGCAACGCTGCCAGTGTCGTCGAGAAGTCTCCCGTCGAGAGTCCTTTCAAATACAACCACGGCAATAGCTCTTCAATACTCTTGGTCCGGCGCAGATAACGCGGCAGAATGCTCGAGCTGAACTTGATCTCGCCCGCGCGATCGCGCACCCGCGGCTTCTTTACCGGCAGCTCTCCGATGCCAGTCTGTACCTCGCGCTCTGGTTGGTAACCATTGCGCACGATCCGCTGTCGCGCTTGTTCGTCCTTTAGCTCGCGATGCCGCGCGATGAACTCCGCTACCTCAGCTTCCACGGCCTGCTGCAACAACTCTCGCGCTCCGCTCCGCAACACCTCCGTCAACGGGTCCGCCACCGGCAGAGCGATTCCTGGATTCCGGTAGTCGACCACCTTCTCAATCGTCGTTGTCTTCTGCTTACCAACTGCGTTATTGTCCCTCACGGCGTATTCCTCCTTAGCAATAAGGTTGATGGTTCTTGTGAAAAACTCATCAAGAATACGCCACTTAACTTATTCGCTCATACACAACTTTCGAGCTTAACTCAGGTCCATGTGAAGTATGGCTGAAAGCGGGTCGAGTTCTTGCGCGCGTAGTAGCTCAAGCTTTGCTTCCTTGTGCCGACCCGTTGCTTCT
>JACQEY010000229.1 GCA_016200355.1 Nitrospirota bacterium | reverse complement strand
TGTGTGCAGAATAGGCAACTGTATCAGAGTGTTCGGCTGAGGAAAGATATCAGGCCTTCTGAGTGGCGGTGGTGGGGGTTTCTTCGACGCGGATGGTGTTGGCCCACTCGGAGACGAGGTGGTCTCGTTCTTCCATCGTCATCCCGGCATACCTCATAAACATCTGCGGGCCTTTGCGGCGACGCCAGGTGAGATAGTTGCGGATCTCACTCCCATCTGTGTCCGTTATTATGCCGTCGAACCGGGTCTAATCCATCCTCGCAAACCCCTTGGATCGACAGACATGGGCCCCCTCTCCATGGATAGAATTTCCTTCGACGGACAAAATGTCTCACAGGACAGGCAGACTCTGATTTTGTCCCGCTTCTGGGAATCATCCTAACATCTCGACAGCTTTGAAGATGTTCACGATTGGCCTCCAACCAAAATCGGTGGCAAGCCATTTGCGATTTATTCAATCTCGAATGATGCAAGATTCCTTTTTGCTGATTCCAATTTCCGGTCAAGGAGGTACCGACATGATGCATGCCAGTTTCGTGATGATATTCATAGCGGCAGCGATTGCGGTATGTCGCGCAGGCGATCTTGGCAACGCCGGAACGAAATTTGTCGGGAGTACCGGATCAAGGTGTTATGCCAAAAAACTAACGCTGGCTTCGAACCTAACAAGGACGTAGGACAGGAGGACCAGGTATGCCTACACGACCTATCCTCTTCTTGAGTGCGATCGGCGGAGTCCTGCTCCTGGGGCAGGGGTTCGTTATGAATTTTGTCCAGGCATTTCCAACTCTAGTGAAGACTGACAACGATGTGGTGCGGGATGGAGCAAAAGTGACGGTGCGGTTTCAAATCACGCTTCGCGATAACCCCACCACGACCTACAGCGATACCGAGCAATTCGTACAGGGCCAGCATGTAATCCTGCCCGCGCTCGAGCAGCGGATGGCGGGCATGCAACCAGGAGGGGCCAAAACCTTTCCTCTGTCGGCGGAAGAAGGGTTTGGCCCCTACGATGAAACAAAAATTCAAACTATCCCGACAGCCGCTTTGCCGCTCGAGGCCCGGGAAGGCGATATTGTAAATGATGACACAGGCCGGACTGCCAAGATCGTGAGGATATTCCCGGAGACGACTATGCTTGATCTCAATCATCCTCTGGCGGGACAACCGCTCATTGTCACGCTGCAGATCGTGACGATTGAGAATCCGGATGAGATGGACAAAAATACCGTAACCGGCAACGGCGATCATCCTGGGCTCGTCATTGTCGATCTCGAGGCCCGTTTTGTGCCCCCAAGTCGTGACCTGCAGAGCTTCTCCCTGTAACGCGTGCTCGGGCGACGGATACCGCGACACTTTGCACCAGTCATCTGATGGTTTATTGCGGCCTTGGAAACCTGTTCACCAAGTGGCAGGTAGGGGGAAGCGATTCGAGTTGAAAGGTCTTCATGCTCCTACGATACATCAATATCCCTTTCCTACTCGTTAGCGCATTGCTCTCAGCAGCTTGCGCCAAGCCGGCAGTTCATCAGGCTGTTTCCATGGACTCCTCCCCTCCATCGATGGCATCACAGGCCGGTGACCGCCATGTCCTCGCCGGTGAATGGGAATATAGAGATGACACTGGCGCTGCTGTCCTGCTGACACTCGACGAGCAGGGCAGCGGTCACTATGATTGGAAAGACGGGCGATTCGAGACCCACACGCTCATCGATCATACCTGGACCGGTATGTGGTTTCAGGAGGAGAATGACCAAGATGGTGGATTTACGGTTGAGTTCTCGCCGGACTTTTCAGAAGGGGAGGGACAGTGGTGGCACAGCCGCATCGGAACCGATTATGCACCTACGCAACAGGGTGGAACGTTTCATCTCAGTAAGAAAACCGCGACTATGAGCCACAACGATACTCCATCAGTACCGACATCAGATCGGCAAGGCAAATGAATCTGATTAGTGGAAGCAGCCGGCAACTGTTATGGGCAATGAGCCTCAGTCTGGGGATGCTCCTGAGTGGCTGTTCCTGGGTTCCTACGGGGACGCCTCAATTGGACGTGGGGATTGAGGATCGTGGGGTGGCCTCCTGGTATGGCGAGTCGTTCCATGGCAAGCAGGTGGCCAACGGCGAGCTGTTCGACATGGAGGCATTGACCGCGGCCCATCGGACCCTCCCACTCGGCAGCGTGGTCCGGGTCGTGAATTTAGCGAACGGAAAACATCTTCACGTGCGGATTACCGATCGGGGTCCGTATGTCCACCGCCGGATTCTCGATCTTTCCCGTGGCGCGGCGGCTCGGTTAGGGATGATGGAACGGGGCCTATCCGTCGTACGGGTTCAGCTGGTTGGGGAGCGCCGGCCCGCGGCTCTTCTCTCTTCTGAGGCCATGGAGACGGCTTCGGTCGCCCTCATTCTCGGGCTAGAACATCCCCCATCAGCAACGACCGCGCCTCTCCACTCAGCGTGGGAAACGCCGTATCCGCTGATGGTCCATCCCCTTCGAATGCCTCCTGGCGATATCTGGATCCAGCAACGCGCGCGACGTTTGACGGGGATGCAGGCGGCAGACCATACCGATCCGTCGATGGATCCTGCACCAGACTCGGGAGTCGAATGAGCACTACATCGTTGAGAAAAAAGGGACAAGCTACTTTTCTGGCGAATTCCTCGGTCGTCCGCACTGGCGCAGGGTGGATTCCAGCGCGTAGAAATACGGTGGCAGGACCCGTCTTCTTGTTTGATGGCGTGGAACGTTAGGATTTTGGCGTGAGGCGGTTGGGGTTTCTTCGACGCGGATGGTGTTGGCCCATTCGGCGACTAGGGGGTCTCGTTCTTCCATCGTCATCCCGGCATACTTTATAAACATCTGTGGGCCTTTGTGGCGTCGCCAGGTGCGATAGCTCAAGAAATGTCCTCGACAGACGGTGTAAGTGCCGGCTGGAGCATACACTTTGGCTTGGCAGCCTTAGATTGAACGAGTGTTGTCTATTCAAGTAGACCTGCCTTCTACCAGCCTAGGCTGGTGATGACATTAGGCACACGTTCGGCTAGACTGGTTGCATGAAGCCGTTTCGTTGGAACCACGAAAAGAATGTACAGCTGAAAGCTGAGCGGAATGTGTCATTCGAGGAGATCGTGCTTGCGATTGAAGCTGATAGATTACTCGACATCGTCGCGCATTCCAATCCAGGCAAATATCCGAATCAACGAATGTTTGTTGTCGCAGTCGAGCAATATGTCTACCTGGTTCCGTTTGTGGAAGAGGATGAGTACTACTTTCTTAAAACGGTTATTCCGAACAGGAAGGCCACGCGTGACTACCTGAAAGGCGGTGTTTAAATGAAGAAGCGCAGACAGTCGTATGAAGAACGAATTTCCGAAGACTATGAAAAAGGCCGCTTTCAGTCGGTCAGCCCATCAAAAGCTGAGCTGAAAAGCTTCAGAGAAGCGGCACGGGCTACGTTCATCAAGGACCGGAGGGTCAATGTTCGATTGTCCTCACCTGACCTGATGGATATTCAAACCCGTGCGGCCGAAGAAGGCGTGCCGTATCAAACGCTCATTGCCAGCGTGCTGCATAAGTTCGTGACGGGTCGATTCACGGAGAAATCATCATATCTAGCCACACGTTCAAGAGGACGCTCCAAACGACGGCACGCCGCTTAGTTCGACGTTGAGCCCAGATAGTTCTCTGGCGAGTACCGAAACCCCTTGCCGGATCGAATCACGCGTTCAAGTATCGGCTTGCGTACTGTAGTGCTCCCCTGAAATCAAGCCACCTGGGTTGATTGTTGAGCCCGGTATTGGCCCGGGCTCCGATATCCCAGTGCCTGATGCGGGCGCTCGTGGTTGTACCACTGGACCCAGTCCCGAATGATCCGCCGCGCCTCCTCAAACGTCTGGAACGTCTGCTGCCAGACACACTCTTTTTTGAGTGAAGGAATACGGTGGCAGGAACCGTTTTCTTGTATCATGGCGTGGGGCGGTTGCGCTGAGGCGGTTGGGACTCCAAAATGAGAAATGTTGAGTGTTCTGCAATTGAGAAGGCACTAGCCGCTGTTGTTATCCTTTTTGTTGGCGGCTGTACGACGGTGGCGCAGGTGACCTCTCTGTCGGATCAGAATTGCCGGCACACGTTCGTGGATCGGATGAGCTCAATCCTCGTTGAGCAGGGGGAGAAGCAGGAGGTGGCCGATAAGCTCGCCGAGTCTACCACTACAGTACTCTTAACCGGCTCGCTCGGGCCGCGCCCTTTTCTGGTGGCTTCGCCTTCCGGGGCGGACTACGGATTTTTTGTGGAGCAGAAGTCTTCGGATTGTCTGTTGCGGCTATTCAGCCGGCAGAAGGGCTTTACTCGGTACAGGAACAATCTGACCTATATCGCCACACGTTCACTCACTGGGTGCATGTGTGCAGAATAGGCAACTGTATCAGAGTGTTCGGCTGAGGAAAGATATCAGGCCTTCTGAGTGGCGGTGGTGGGGGTTTCTTCGACGCGGATGGTGTTGGCCCACTCGGAGACGAGGGGGTCTCGTTCTTCCATCGTCATCCCGGCATACCTCATAAACATCTGCGGGCCTTTGCGGCGACGCCAGGTGAGATAGTTGAGGAAGTGCTCACGGCAGATGCTGTGTGTGCCGGCTGGGGCATACACTCTCGCTTGGCAGCCTTTGATGAGGCAAGTCAGATCGTGCATTTCATGTTCCGTTTCCATGCAGAGTATGCAGGACGACGGGGCTGATTATCAACCGGGTAGCCGGTTAATCGAGTCGGTACGTCCCATTCGACGTCACAGTCCTCGATGAGGCCGGTGCCCCGCGGTTTTCTCATTACCTGCTCGCCAAGTAACCCGAGGCTTCCGCGAAAGTTCTCTTGATATCGGGATGGGTAGCCAGTTACGGTACACATGCATTGTGCGTGTGGATGAGGTCTAGTCCGGACTATTCATGAATAATCCTGGCTAAACGAGGTGCCGGATGCTGTTACAGGTAATTTCCGTATTGGGCGCTTTGATGGTGCTGTCTGCCTATGGCTTGATTCAGAGTGGGGTTTGGAGTGAACTGAATGCGGGATATCTTGCGTTGAACATCGTCGGGTCGTTGCTGTTGGGGATCGTTGCGATTGAGGATCAGCGTGTTGGGTTCATTTTCTTGGAGTTTGCGTGGGCCGGCCTTGGATTGGTCGGCGTCGCCAGGGCTGTGAAGGCCCGGCGTACTGCAAGTTAACACCGTTCGGATGAAAGGAATACACACATGGCAGGGTTGATGTCGGCTGATGAGATTTTTGAAAAGACTCGCAATGCCGCTGCGGCGGCGACAGGGCCTGATGAGAAGGCCATGCAGATCGATTACCCGGCACTAAAAGAAAAGATTCGTGCAGCCCTAGGGGACCGCAAAGTCGCGCTCTGCCACATCAACAAGTTTTTGCCGGAAGGCTACGAAGATCAAGGGCGCTTTAATCTCGTGCTGCTCACGGCAGGCAATGTCCTGTTCGACATCGTCATCGGCGATTCGTATTTTCGTTATGATGTGCTGTCGGTCGGGCAGCTGGATAAAGTTCAGGTGATCGATGCGATGTGGGACAACAAAGAAAAACGTCGGGAAGAACCATTCCTGAGCCTGCGCCTCATGCACGGCGAAGAAGCGCATCTCTTGCTGGCGCTGGACGACGATGAGCGGGCAAGCCTGCTGAAATTTGCGTCAGCGGTCGCGGCCGCAAGAAATCCAGAAAAATAGCTGATTGGTGAGGTGTTGGGGGTGAGGGAAAGACGGGCTTATGGCTCCAGCAAAGGAACCAGCGCGCGCTGGTTCCTTTG
>JACQEY010000226.1 GCA_016200355.1 Nitrospirota bacterium | reverse complement strand
GGTCCATCGTCGCCGTGTGCGCCCGTTCCGCCGTCGCCTTCGCCTGGAGCGTCTCCCCAATCTGGTTGAACCCCTGCGCCAGCACCCCCACCTAGTCAGTCGTCGTGACCGGGACTCTCGTGTCGAGTGCGCCGCCGGCCAATTTTGCAGCTGCCTCGCTCACCCTGACGATACCTTTGACGCCAATGCGCCCAATCAGGATTCCGAGCAGTAGAATCAGCGCCACACACACAACGCTGGCGATCAATACGTTCCGGTTAATCGCATGGGCATCGGCGGTAGCGCCGGCATGATTGACCGATACCAACACCGACCAATTCATGCCTGGATAGCCCAACGCGCCTTTGAGATGCGTGTAGCCGGTTGTCCGCAGCACACCGTTGCGGTAATGGGGACCGTTCGCGACCCCAGACTTACCCGCCACGGCCTCTTTCGCTGCCGTGAGCCCACGATCGGCTAAATTGGTGATCATCAGCGTCGTGAAGTCGTGCCGGATCTGATCCGTGCCCGCTTCGGCGGGATCGTAGTCGGCAAGGATCGTTCCGGCCTGATCGAGCAGCACCACTGACGCCCGAGGAAATCCAGCCCTCTTCAATTCCTCATACGCCGTCCGCAAGATATCTTCCACGAGCGAGAACTTGGCGCGATTTGTCCAATAGGCCACAACTTTGCCGGCCCGATAGACCGGAGCGGAATAGCCCAGCGTGAGCCCATCGTCACCAGGATAGACGGCCTTCACATCCGAATCGACATGGAGATCTTCGATATAGGTGCCGGTTGCTACCGTGTTGCCGGGCGCCGCGAACGGCATCGTGGTTGTAAACTGCTGGGCCTTCAACGCCCGGAACCAGGGCGCCTCGGCATAGTTTTTTTTGTAGAGGTCCTGGGACTGAATGGGCTTCCCGTCGGCATCCTTGGAATTCACGGCGATGACGCGCCCCTCCAGGTCGACCAGAAGGCTCAACGAATACAGGTCATAGGTGTCGATATACTGATTCATGACCTCGATCGTGGGGTTGTGCTGTTCCTCGGTACGATACCAGGTGGATTTCTGGTCGAGCACACGATTGATTCCAAACGCCTGCACATCACCATAGCGTTCAAAGAGGTTCCGATCGATCTTGTCGGCGACCCCTTGCGCCATATTTTGAAAGCGCTCTCCAGATGACCCTTCAATAGTGAGACTGGCGTTATAGGCAATCAGCCCGATAATCGCCATTGGGATGAAGCCGAAGAGGAGAAAGAGCGTGGTCAGTTTCGCGGTGATCCCCCAACGACCGGACGCGTGGTTATTGAACGTCATGATAGCGCTCCTTGTTGCGGCGTGGTCCGAAGGCTGAAGGTCCGAATACTTCAGCCTTCAGTCTTCAGCCTGCCTCACCTGCTAGAACTCCTCGAATTCCTGTTCTTGATGCCGGCGCTCCTGGCCGGTGCCGGCAGCGACGCCGACCGGTTCCTTCCGACGCGGCGCCTTCGACGGACGTTGCTGCGCGACGGCGGCCTCCGATTCCGGTTCTCCATAGAAGGCATGAATCGTTTTCGCCGTGTCCGCTCTGAGTTCTGCCACGGGCGGCATCACCGCCTTCATCTCTTCGGTAACATTGATCCTAAACCCCTTGACCTGCTTCATCAGCGCCTGGGCCTGCGCCCGCATGGATTGACTGGCCGCGGTGGTCTCTTCGACCAGCGCGGCGTTTTGCTGGGTGGTCTGGTCCATGTGCATGATAGAAGTATTCACCTGATCGATCCCGCTCGCCTGCTCCTGCGAGGCCGCCGTGATCTCGGCAATGATGTCCGTCACCCGCTTGACCGACGTCACAATCTCCGTGAGTGTCTTGCCCGAATGATTGACCAGCTCACTCCCGTCCGTCACCCGCTGGAGCGACTCCTTGATGAGCCCCTTGATCTCTTTGGCCGCAGTCGCCGACCGCTGCGCCAGGTTCCGCACCTCGGCGGCCACGACGGCAAACCCCCGCCCATGCTCGCCCGCCCGCGCCGCTTCGACGGCAGCATTCAGCGCCAATAAGTTGGTCTGGAAGGCAATCTCGTCGATCACGGTAATGATGTCGGCAATCTTCGTGCTGCTCTTGTTGATCTCGTGCATCGCCTCGACCGCCTTCGTGGTGACCGCGCCACCCTTGCTGGCCACGTCGCGCGCCGCCACGGCCAGCTGATTCGCCTGCCGAGCGTTGTCGGCATTCTGTTTGACCGTCGAGGTCATCTCCTCCATCGCGCTGGAGGTCTCCTCCAGGGACGCGGCCTGCTCGCTGGTCCGGGCCGAGAGGTCCTCGTTGCCCTTGGTGATTTCTTCCGCCCCCAACGACACGCTCTCCGCGGCTTCACGCACCGTGGTGAGCGATACTTTTAGATTGGTGATCGCGTCGTTGATGCTCCCCTTGATCTGCGCCAGCTCGCCCTCGCAGGCCATCGTCAGCTGGTCCGTCAGATCGCCCTGTGCCAGGTTCGTCAGCACCCGCTTGGCCTCGACCAGGAACTGGTCCATCGTCGCCGTGTGCGCCCGTTCCGCCGTCGCCTTCGCCTGGAGCGTCTCCCCCATCTGGTTGAACCCCTGCGCCAGCACCCCCACCTCGTCCGTCGTCGTGACCGACGAGCGCGCCTGCAAATTGCCGCCGCCGATCGCCTGGGCGGCCCTCACCACATCGGCCAGATTCCTGGACAGCATCAGGGCGATCAGCCATCCCAGGAGGAGCCCCGCCACAATCCCCGCCGCCGTGCCGATCTTCAGTATCCGCAGCGCCGTCGCCGCTGCCGCCGTCCCTTCCTCATTCATGTCCTTGGCTACCGCTTTGACCGTGGTCAGCAGCTCGTTCAACGCGACAATCGCCGCGTCCATTTTCGGCCCGGCATGCTGGATCGCATTGGCGCGGGCCTTGGCCTGCAGCGCCTCCTTCTCCGCCTTCGTCGGCGCGGCCCAGGCGCGCTTCAAGGTCTCGTAGGAAAGATCGGACGCCGCAACGTACCCTGCATAAGCATCACGAAACGTTTGCAGATCCTTCGTCTCATTGCGGCCCGATTTCGAGGTCCGCAGCACCGTCGCAGCATAGGCCACAAGCGGCTTATTGACCGCCTCGGTAATCTCCGCATCGCGGGCCATCACCTTCTCAAAGTCCTCTTTGGTCGCGGCATCCAGGGCCATAAAGTCGTTAGTCCTGGTCCGGTTGAGGTTGTTGGCCACCGTGGCCAGGTCTGTCCCGGCCACGGTGTAATCCTCGTACACCACCCGCAAACTTTCCCGCAGTGTCGTTAGGCCATCCGCTGCAACCCACCCCATCGCACCCATGAGCGCGCCCATCAAGGCAAAGCCCACCATCAACTTCCATCGCATCTTCATATTGCCGAACCAGGTCATCATTACTTATCCCTTCCTTGGCTGCCGATCATTAGTCGTGCATGTTGCAGGCTGAAGGCTAGAAAGGTTGAAGGTCCGAATACTTCAGCCTTCAGTCTTCAGCCTGTCTCACCTGTCCTTCGCTTAGGCCGTGACCGTCATGACTTTCTGCATCTCGTTCTCGCTCAATAACCGGTCAATATTCAGCAGCGCTACAAGCTTGTCGCCGCACTTGGCGATACCGTTCAAGAAACTCACATCGACTTTGGTTCCGAACTCAGGCGGGGCCTGGATGTCCTCTTGACTGATGTTGAGCACATCCGATACGGAATCCACCACCAGACCCATGATGCGATCCCGTACGACGACCACGACGATGACGCTGAGTATCGTGTAGTCGATGGTCGCCATGCCGAACGTGGTACGCAATTCGACGATGGGCACAATCGTGCCGCGCAGGTTCATGACCCCTTTGATATAGCTCGGCGTGTTAGGGATCTTCGTCACAGTCGTGTAGCCCTTGAGTTCCTGTACGCGGAGAATATCCACCCCATAGAGTTCGTCGCCGAGCTGAAACGTCAGGAACTGGCTCCCGTCCGTGGCGAGCCCAATTTGCTGATTGAGTTCCTTCGTCGCGGTCTCAGGCATTGCTGTTGCCATAGAATCCTCCTATTAGTCTGTCGGGTCTGTCTCGTCTATCTAGTCTGTCTCGTGTGTTTGATTGAACCAGACCGACCAGATAGACCAAACAGACCAGCCATCGCTCGCCTCACGCCGCCACCGGCACAATCCGGCGCGACATTTCGATCAGCCCACGGACATCCAGAATGAAGCCGACCGTGCCATCGCCCAAAATCGTCGCGCCGGCAATGCCGTCCACCTTGCGGAAGTTCTGCTCCATGCTCTTGATGACGACCTGCTGCTGGCCAAGGATCTCGTCCACCATCACGGCGACCTGCTCTCCTTCCGTTTCAAGGATCAAGAGAATCGCCTTAGCAGGATCGGTGAATTCCGGCTGCAAGGAAAACACATCGTACAGGCGCATCATGGGCAAGTAGGTGTTGCGCACGTCGATGAGTTCGCCCCTGCCGACGACGGTCTTCATCGCGCCGGCCTTCGGCTGAATGGATTCCAGGATCGACAGCAACGGCACGATGTACGTCTCTTTGCCGACTCGAACCGTCATCCCTTCGATGATGGCCAAGGTCAGCGGGAGCTTGAGTGTAAAAATCGTGCCTTTGCCCAGCGCCGTCTTGATGGTGATGGCGCCGCCCAAGCCCTCGATGTTCCGCTTGACGACATCCATTCCGACGCCGCGGCCCGAGACGTCCGTTACCTTTTCAGCTGTTGAAAACCCTGGCTTGAAAATCAAGGGCCAGATCTGGTCGTCGGACAGTTTTTCGTGTTCCGAGACCAAGCCTTGTTTGATGGCTTTTGCCAGAATTTTGTCGCGGTCCAACCCTCGCCCGTCGTCTTCGACGGTGACGCAGATGCTGCCGCCTGCGTGAAAGGCATTGAGCCGGATGGTGCCCAGCTCCGGCTTGTTGTTATCGAGACGTTCTTCCGGCGCTTCCAACCCGTGATCGGCCGAGTTTCGCACGAGATGTGTCAGCGGGTCGCCGATGGATTCGATAACGGTCTTGTCCAGTTCGGTCTCTTCGCCTGACAGAACGAGCTGAATCTTCTTGCCGGCTTTGGCCGAGAGGTCGCGGACTAGTCTCGGGAACCGGCTGAAGGCTGTGCCGATCGGCAGCATGCGGATGCCCATGACCCGCTCCTGAATCTCGCGCGTGTTATGCTCCAATTGTGCCATCCGTTCCAGCAACACCGGCATCTGACTCATCTCGAAGCGGACCCCAAGCTCGCTCAACATCGACTGGGTGATGACCAGTTCGCCCACGAGATTGATGAGCTTATCGATCTTATCGGTATCCACGCGGATCGACGTCGTCTCACTTTTCTTCGATTGGGCTGTAGACCCCTGTTGCTTTTGCTTCTGCAACGCCTGCTCGATCTGCTGCGGCGTAACGGCGTGCTGCTCAATGAGAATCTCACCCACCCGCTTCTGCTGTGCGAGCGCGTGGTCGAGTGTTTCGCGCGACACCACTCCGGTCTCGACGAGAATCTCGCCAAGGGGTTTAGGCTCGCCCTCGAGCCCGTCAGGGGTGAGGGGTGAGGGCCTTTCTTCACCCCTTACCCCTAATTCCTTACCCTTTACCTCTTCGGTGATGCTGAGCACGCTATCTTCCCGGACAAATTCAAATACCGCATCCACCACCTGCCGATCCTTGGCAGTTTCGAATTTCATGGTCCAGGAGAGGTAGCACTTCTCCGGGTCCATCGCTGCCAACTCCGGCAACTTCGTCGTATCGACGGTGACCTGGGATACTGTCCCAAGATCGGCGAGTTCCTTGAAGATTTGCAGCGGGTCAAGACCGCGCTGAAAAAGCCATTCCGGTGGTGTCCAGGCAATAAGAAAGGTTGCGGTTGAGGCCAAGGCCGTAGAGGAAGAGGAGCGGTTTTCCTTCTCGACCTTAGCCTCAGCCTTGACCTTTGTGTCGCTTGCTGCCGCCAGTTCGCTCGTGAGCCGGTGGACCGTTTTGTCGTCCACCGCTGAGCCGGTCTTGGCTGCATCGATCAGCAGCTTCAAACAATCGGTCGATTTGAGCAGGAGATCGGCAATGTGCGGCGTGACGACTTTCTGACCGTTCCGAAGCAGGTCGAGCAGGGTCTCCATCTTATGGGTGAACTGTGCAACGGCATTGAACCCGAACATGCCGCTCGTGCCCTTGATGGAATGGGCCGAGCGGAAAATCTTGTTCAACAGATCCAGATCCTCGGGATGCTGCTCGAGCGCCAGCAGCCCTTCTTCGACAACGGCCAAATGGTCGCCGGCTTCTTCGAAAAAGGTCTCTTGAAATTGTGCAAAATCGTTACTCACTCTTAACCTCGTTGTACGTGAAGCGTCGTTCGTGAAGCGTCCCGAGCCTGTCGAGGGACGTTTCACGCCTTCATGCTGGTAATACCTTCGCGATCACATTCAGCAACAACTCCGGATTGAACGGCTTCACGATCCACCCGGTGGCGCCGGCCTCTTTGCCGGCTTGCTTCTTGTCTGCCGCCGATTCTGTGGTGAGCATCAGGATCGGCGTAAACTTGAACGATGCCATCTTGCGGAGTTCCTTGATCAGGCTGATGCCGTCCATCTCCGGCATGTTCAGGTCGGTGACGACAATGTCCATCTTGGGCCCACCGGCAACCTTCGCGACGGCATCTTTCCCGTGTTGCGCTTCCACAACCTTGAAGCCGGCATTGGTGAGGGTGAGCGCCACCATCTGTCTCATGGTCGGTGAATCATCCACAACTAGCGCAGTTTTACTCATCTGTGCCCTCCCGCATCCTGTGGCTCATCTTTTGCTCGCTGTTATTTCGCATGTGCTCAAAATAGCGTGATCGATTCCGGGTCCGTTTCCGTCTGCTCCCTTTCGGTCGGCACAGATCCTTGATAATCTGGCGCCATGGCGGCCGCATGGAGGCAGCGTTCTTCTTCCATGGTGTAACTCTCTTCAAGCTGCTGCATCGCCGCGATTTCCTGCTTGGCACCTTCGTCCTGAGGCCCCTTCAACAAGGCTTGAAGGTGCTTCTGCCATTGATCCAACGCCTGAGCCACATGTTCCAACTTTTGCTGAGTGATATCCTGGAACTGCATCGCCATGAGAATCTTAGACAGACTTGCCGATGTATCCGTGGGTCTCGAAGTTGTGGCCGGTGGCGTCAACGCTCTGACGTTCACCATCAAATCCATCACAGCCCGTTCTGTCTGTTGGGTCACGGATTCCATTTGTTTTTTCAAGACCGGAATCAAGTGGACAGCGCCGGCTGCAAATGCTTCCCACGCCTGCTGATGCGCTTTCAGGCTGACGAGTTCATTTGCCTTGCTGTCGGCTATCGTGGGCCGTCCAGGGCCTTGGGTATTTGGCATGGTTCAGCCCGTGAGTCCAGCTCCTAATCCCAGCTCCTACTCGTGCCTATGCGTGAAGCGTCGCTCGCTTCCGGATTTGGATGCTTCACGCTTCACGCCCAGACTACCGGTCTCGATCCGCTACTCGCTGAGCGGTTCCGAGAATCCAAGCCGAATCACCTGTGCCTGTAGCTCTGGCGTAATGCCTGTGACGAGGAGACGGCCCAGCTTTCTGGCCGCCCACATCAATTGAATCGCAGCCGTATCCACGCGCGTGACCCGTGAAAGATCCAGGCAGACCAATCCGTCGTTCGCGAGTACTGCGAGCAGCGACTCCTTGAATTCTGCAGCTTCAAAGATCGTCAGTTCGCCGGATGGCGTACAGAGCTTGGAGTCGGCTTCCATAGTGCCTCTAACAGTTTGATAAAAGGTCTGCCACGCGAAGAAGGTTGAGGCTTAGGCTAAGGTTCAGTCCGGATCAGGGCCTTGCTCAACCTCAGCCTTAACCTCGACCTCGGCCTGTTTCGTGTTTATGGATTTGTTATCGGGATGTTCCTTGCGATTCTTGAGGGCTAGAGGCGTGACTTCATTTATTGACGGGAAGCCGGCTCCGATACGGGGGCTGGGGGCTGTAATGCGGGGGGAATGTCATCTGGAAGGGAGAATGCCTCTCGCTTCACACCCTCTTGAGTAGAGCCAAACATCTCTAAGGCGGTACGCGGCTCAGCCATCTCGATCGGCTCCGGGGTCGATTTACGTTCCAGGACGACGATCTCGACCCGACGGTTCTTCGCCCGATTCTCAGGCGTCAGATTATCCGTGATGGAACGTGAATCGGCATGACCCACCGCGGTGAGATGACTGGCCTGCACGCCATATTGCTCGGACAACGTTCGGACGACCGTCACAGCGCGGGTGGCAGACAGTTCCCAGTTTGATGGGAATTGCACCGTGGAGATCGGCACATTGTCGGTATGCCCTTCGACACGCACATGACGGTCCAGCTCAATCAGCACTTCACTGATCGCCTCTATGAATGGACGGGCCTCGGGCCGAAGGACGGACTCCCCGCTGCGAAATAACACCGTGTCCGGCAGCGTCAACACGATATCGCCGTTCGTGAGTTCCTTCAGCTGAATGATTTCTAAATGTGTTTCATCCTTGAGAGAGCGCATGATCTGACGGAGGCGCCGCACCGCCGGTTCTTTTGCGTCTTCAATGGTCGGCTTCAGTGCCAATGCTTTGTTCTGCCCGATGGTGAAGGGCGTCAAGGTGCTCGAGGGGCTGACGACAGGATGGAGTGCAGCTTTAATCGAATCGCTCACCGTTCGGAACTTGCCCTCATTCACGGACGAGATCGAATACATCACGACAAAAAATGCAAAGAGTAGCGTGATGAAATCCGCATAGGACACGAGCCAGCGCTCGTGGTTTTCATGCTCTTCGTGTTTCTTCTTGGCCATGGCGGGTGGTCACTGGTCAATAGTCATTGGTCACAGGTGAGGGGATGTAAGATTGTTTATTTTCTTCGAATTACCATTGACCGATGACCAATAACCTCTTCCTCACTTCTTCTCTTCCTTCGTTCGTTCCGATTCCGGCAGATAACCTTCGAGTTTTTCCTGCAAGAGACGCGGGTTCTCGCCTTGTGCCAACCCTACGAGCCCCATGATGATCATCATGCGCGAAGCCGCTTCTTCCTTCAGCTTGAATTTCAGCTTGCCAGCAAGAGGAAGAAAGAACAGGTTGGCCGCACCGACCCCGTAAACAGTGGCCACAAACGCGACGGCAATACCGCTGCCGAGCTTGGAAGGATCGGCCAGATTCTCCATGACATGAATCAGACCGAGTACCGCACCGATGATGCCGACGGTCGGCGCATACCCGCCCGCAGACTCCCAGACCTTGGCCGCCTTAATCCCTTCTTCCTCTTGATATTCGACATCGATCTCCATAATCTCATGGACCACCTTCGGATCTGTCCCATCCACAATCAATTGCACACCCTTCTTGAAAAACGGATCATGGATATCTTTGAGCTTGCCCTCGAGCGCGAGCAGCCCTTGCTTGCGGGACACATTCGCCAAATCGATGATCGTCGTGATGGTCCCCTTGTTGTCATGCTTCGGGTCCTTGATGCCAAGACTCAACATAGAGACCCCTTTCAGCACAACTGACAGCGGATTCTGAACGCAGATAGCTCCGATGGTTCCTCCCATCACGATGATGAAGGCGGTGAGCTGCATGATCGAGCCGACATGGCCGCCTTCAAGGATTTGTCCACCGATGATCGACCCGATCGCAAGGACAAGTCCGACGATTGTTGCAATATCCAATTTGTTCTAGATCCTGTTCATATTGGTTTGTTTGGTTCATCTGGTTGATTTGGTTCATTTGGTTAGTTTTATTCAACCAAACAAACCAAATAAACAAAACAAACCAGATAGACCAGCGAGAGCTATTTGAAACCAAATTCTGACAGCAATTCGTCCGCCAGGTCCTGCTTGAGCGCCGTGGACTTGGACGCTTCCAGCTGTCGGAGCATTTCACCGGCCTTTCCCTGGGTCCCAGGCGTCGCACTATCCTGCTTCAGGCCGAACACGACGACCAGCTCCACCAGCTTGCACTGGACATCCTCGACGATGGTCACGAGCTTCTTCACCCGTTGAGCGACAAGATCCTGAAAGGACAGGGCCGTCATAATGTCCATCAAATGCTTGTCGTCCTGCGCCAACTCGTGAGTGGTCTTCCCCAGACGCGCCGCCAGCGTCGTGCAATCGACCGCTTCCAATGTCGAAACCACTGAGGCCAATTCCTTGGCAGCACGGGCGCGATTATCCTGAATGATCTCGGTCAAGCGCATGACTTCCAGCGTGCCCGCTTCCGTCATTTTGTTGAGATCGAGCAGATGGGCCGTCGCTTGAGGCAATTGCGCGCTGTTGGCCACCATCGGAGCTCCGACCTCAGATATCTTCCGCATGGCCGTTTCAAGATAGCGGGCCAGCTCACCGAGTTCGTCGTACAGCTTGACATTGCCATTCAACACGATACCCTCCTGCATAAGAAGATCGTTATTTGGTTTCTTT
>JACQEY010000221.1 GCA_016200355.1 Nitrospirota bacterium | reverse complement strand
CGATCACTGTGCAACCGTCAAGTGAGGCGTCATTGGTCAATGGTTAACCGTCAATGGTGGGGCGATCATCACATGCTCCCACCATTGACCTTTGACGAATGACGATTGACGAATTGAAGCAATGGATGTCCACGCCCTTCAACAAATCGTGCACCGCTCGCGGGATGCTCGACGAAAGCAGACCCTTCCCAAATTCTCTCCGGCGGATTGTGACCAGCTGATCCACAAATATCACCCGGATTATCGTGAGCAAGCCTATCGTCCGATCCGTTTTGGCCCCAATAGCGGGGATAAGACGGTCGTCGAGTTGGCATCATTGCTGGAGGGTGACAGCCCCATCGCCGACGAGTTCGATTTGACAGCCGATTACACGACCGACGTCCTGGTGGTAGGGGGAGGCGGTGCCGGCTGTGCGGCGGCGCTTCATGCGCATGCGGCTGGCGCCAAGGTCATTCTGGCGACGAAGCTCCGTCTCGGCGACTCCAACAGCGTAATGGCTCAAGGGGGTATGCAGATCTCTGTCGCCCCGGAGGACTCGCCCGTCACGCACTTCGTGGATACGCTGAAGGGCGGTCACATGCAGAACGACCATCAGCTCCTCAAGGTGATGGTCGAGGAAGGCCCCTCGATTGCGAAATGGTTGTTGAGCCTGGGAGTCCTGTTCGATCGTGACGGGGACGGCAACCTTCATGTGAAGAAAGGCGGCGGCAGTTCGAAGCCTCGCCTCCTGACTTGCTCGGACTATACCGGCCTTGAAATCATGCGGGTACTCAAGGACGAGGTGCTGAATCAGAAAATCCAGTTACTCGAGTTTTGCGCCGCAATTGAGCTGACGAGCGATGAGAAGGGGAACTGCACCGGCGCCATATTCAAAGACCTCGACAACCAACGCCATGTTGTCGTGGCAGCCAAATCCGTCATTCTGGCGACCGGCGGGATCGGCAGGCTCCACATTCAGGGATTTCCGACCAGCAATCACTATGGTGCAACCGGCGATGGGCTGTGCCTGGCCTATCGCATGGGCGCCAAACTCATGCACATCGATACGTTCCAGTATCACCCTTCCGGCGCGGTCTATCCCGAACAGCTCATCGGAGCGCTAGTGACGGAGGGTATTCGATCCGAAGGCGGACATTTGGTCAATGCGAAGGGCGAACGGTTCG
>JACQEY010000230.1 GCA_016200355.1 Nitrospirota bacterium | reverse complement strand
GAACGGATCAAAGAAGTCTTGCTCAACAAGGGTTACTTAAATGTCCGGGTTGGGTTGCCGACGGTGGAACTCGACGACGAGAAGAAATGGTTTGTCGTGACATACCCGGTGATGGAAGGGGAGCCGTTCACCATCGGCGAAGTCGGATTTCGCGGAAATACGGTGTTCGAGGATCCGGAGCTTCGCCAGGGGCTCAAGATGAAGGAAGGGGAGATTTTTCAGCGTCAGAAACTCCGCGACGAGATTACACGGTTGAACGACCTCTATGGAGGCAGGGGTTATTCGTTTGCCGATGTTTCGCCCAATGTGATTCCAAACACAGAGGAGAGGACCGCAGCCGTCATTTTCACCATTAAGGAAGGCGAGATGATGCGGGTCCGTCAGATCAACATCAGTGGGAACGAGAAGACCAAAGACAATGTGGTTCGCCGTGAAATCCGTGTCGATGAACAGGATGTCATCAATACCCCGGCATTGAAGCGGAGCTTTCAGCGTCTCAACAACCTGAATTTTTTCGAGACAGTGGAAATCCTTCCGGCGCAGGTGGGGGTGGATAAGGTCGATCTGAATGTCCGTGTGAAAGAAAAGCCGACCGGTCAGTTCAGCGTCGGCGGCGGATTCAGCACGTTGGATAGGATAGTTGCGATCGCCGATATTACGGAAGGAAATCTCGGCGGGAATGGCTGGATGGGACGAGTTCGCGGCCAGTTGGGCCAGCAGCGGACCATAGGGACGATTACGTTTCGTAACCCCTATGTGAACGATTCCTTGACCTCGATGCAGCTGGATCTCTACCGCACTGCGACGAATTACATCACCTATTTCGAGACGAAAACCGGCGCCAGCGTGACATTAGGCCGCTATCTTTCTGAGTATAGCTTTGGGAACGTGAGCCTGTTCGCGGAGGAGTTGAATTTCAAAAATCCACAGCCAGGTATTTGCCCGGACCGATTTCCTCTTGTGTGTAGTCAACTGGGGAATCAATCGACGACCGGGTTCCGAACTTCGTTTTCTCGGGACACGAGAGACTATAACGTGGATCCTCGCACCGGTTGGCGAGCCACTGTGGGCTTCGACTTGGGGACGCCCTACCTGGGCGGGAGCAATAACTACTATAAATATTATCTGGATGTGATTAAATATACGCCGTTGCCCTTCGATACGCGGTTTTCGTTTCGCGTTCGCTATGGTGAAGTAGTCGGCATCGATGGAAACCCCATCCCATTAACCGAACGATTTTTTGTCGGCGGCATCAATACGATGCGCGGGTTCGTGTTCGGGCGTGCGGGACCGGTGACCGACAGTAATTCCCTGCTCGGCGCATCCAAACAGTTGATTTTTAATAACGATTTTATCTTTACGATTTCCTCCGAAGCCAAGTTGAATGGGGTGATCTTCTTCGACTACGGGAAAGGCTTTGGCGACGATGAGCCGCTCTCGTTTAAGTTGCGGCAATCGGCTGGGCTAGAAGGGCGATGGATTTCACCCTTTGGCCCCCTTCGCATCGCCTATGGGATTAATCTGGACCCCAATCCGAAAGAACGTAAAGGGGTCTTCGAGTTTACCATCGGTACTCTGTTCTAAACGGAGTAAGTGTTTGACCACGAGTGGGAGGTAGCGGTGTGATCCAGGTTGGTGGCGGCTTACGGAAGGTGTTTGGCATGGGAGGGCTGTTGATGGCGCTCCTCGTTGTTTCCGGCTGTGCTGCCGGCGGGGCTAAAGTCGAAGGGAAGGTAGGAGTCGTCGATCAGGCCCGTGTTCTCAGCGAGACGAACACCGGCAAGAAGGCCAAGGATTCCTTGAGCGTATTCTCCAAGAATCGCCAAGCGCTGATCGAGATGGACGAGAAAGAGCTCCGCCGCATGGAAGAAGATTTTGGAAGGCAGGCCAGCGTGTTGAGTGCGGCTGCGAAAAAGGAGCGCGAAGATCAGTTTCGGCGTCGGGTGGCGGAGTACCAGCAGAAAGCGGGCGACATGAATAGGGAGGTTCAGGAAAAGCAAAAAGACGTGCTCGAAGGGTTCCGTGAGAAGGTGGGACCCGTTGTGGGAAAAGTAGCGAAGCGCCTCGGGTTACAGATCGTCATAGATAAGGGGAAAGGCGGTCCCATGTTATATAGCGAGGAGGGGCTCGATATCACAGGTCAGGTCATCGATGAATTTAATCGGGAATATCCATAACCCGATCGGTCTGGTTCATTTGGTTTGTTTAGTTTGTCTGGTTGATTTGGTTTTTGGTTGAACGAAACTAGCCAGATGAACCGAACAAACTAATTAAACGAGATACTCATGAGGAGCGGAGGAGGATTCGATGGAACGAGCAGGGGTGACTAGTCTGATCGGTACAGTGGCATTGTGGCTGCTGATGGTGTCGCCGGGGCTGTCGGCTGAAACCTTCCAGGTTGCGGTGATGGACCAACAAGCAGTCATCGCGCAGTCGAAGGCCGGGAAGCGGGCGTTGGAAGAACTCAAGGCCTACTCTATGACTAGGCAAAAGATCATCAATGCCGACGATCAAGAACTGAAAGAATTGCAACAGGCGATTCAAGATGAGAAGTCGACTGACAGTGTGAAGCAAGAGAAGCAAGGTCAGTTTCAGGCCAAGTTGGAGGCCTATCAACGCCGCCTGACCGACTTCAATCGCGAGATTCAACAGAAGCAGCGTGAAATGGTGGCGGAATACTCGAAAAAGGTGCAGGCGGCCGCGCAAGCTGTGGGGGAAAAGAACGGGTATGTCGCGGTCATCGACAAGGGGAGCGAGGCGGCGATCAAGATAGTCCTCTATCATCAGCCCGCATTGGATGTGACCGATCAGGTAGTGAAGGAGTTTGATCGACAGAATAAGTAGCAGAGGAGGGGATGGAGGCTGATGATCTTCTGTGCTCGCGCAACGCGCGGCCTCAGAAGGCCCTCGTTGGACGCGCGCAGTGGAAGATCAATCAGCCCCCATCCCTGAAGAGAGAACGAGCAAGCTTGGAAGGATCATTTGACGTCTTGCCTATGAGGAGGTTCTGCCGATGTCCGTCATGGAACAAGCCGAAATTCAGTCCCTCTTGCCACATCGGTATCCCTTTCTCCTGGTCGATCGCGTGCAGGAGTTGGTTCCCGACCGGCGGATCGTAGGGATCAAGAACGTGACGATCAATGAACCATTTTTTCAGGGGCATTTCCCTGGACGTCCGGTCATGCCGGGGGTATTGATTCTCGAAGCTATGTCTCAAGTCGGTGCGATTCTGGCGTTGAAGTCGTTAGGGAACGCAACACGTCCGGTGGTCTATCTGACCGGTGTCGATGGCGCGAAGTTCCGAAAACCGGTTGTGCCAGGCGATCGGCTGCGGTTTGAGATCGACGTGGTGAAGAAGCGGGCGCCGTTCTGGAAGATGCAAGGCAAGGCGTTTGTCGAGGAGGATCTCGTCTGTGAAGCCGAAGTGACCGCGATGGTGACGGAAGAGAAAGCCGGTCAATAGTCAATGATCACTCGTCAAACGTGGGAACGCAACGGATGAGCGTACGAATGACCAATGACCAGTAACCAATGACCGTTTCTACTGGAGGTTACGAGTGCAGATTCATGCATCAGCAATTGTTCATCCCAAGGCGAGTCTTGCCGATGATGTGGAGGTCGGGCCGTTCTGTTTGATCGGTGAGCATGTCACGATTGGAAGGGGGACCAGATTGTTGTCTCACGTGACAGTCGACGGATGGACGGAGATTGGCGAGCGGAATGAGTTGCATCCCTTTGTCTCGATCGGCGGACCGCCTCAGCACCTCGGATATAAGGGGGAACCGACCAAGGTCATCATCGGCCATGACAATATTCTTCGCGAGTATGTCACGGTCAACCGCGCAACGGTACAAGGCGGTGGGGTGACATCGCTTGGGTCAAAGAATTTTCTAATGGCCTATGTCCATGTCGCGCATGATTGTCGACTCGGCAACCATCTCATCATGGCCAATGCTGCCAGTTTAGCCGGCCACATTGCCATCGGCGACCATGCCATCATCGGGGGGCTGACCGGTATCCATCAACATGTACGGGTCGGGTCGTACTCCATGGTCGGTGGCTGTTGCGCCCTCGGGCAGGACCTCCCGCCGTTCATGCGGGCTGCGGGTGGCTATCGCGCAAGAATGTATGGCCTCAACTCGGTGGGGTTGCGCCGGCAGGGATTTTCAGCCGATCGGATTTCGGTACTGAAGCGGGCCTACGATATGCTCTTTCGATCGGGACATCGAACAGGTGAAGCGGCCAGGCTTGCCAAGGCCGAGTTCGGAGATCAACCTGACGTCATGACGGTCGTGAGTTTCCTGGAGGAGACGAAGCGCGGCATCTGCCGGGCGGTCGGCAAAGATCAAGAGGATGAGGAGTGATTGCCGTGGTATCAGGGCCTCACGTCAACGATGGCGAGCGGATTGGGCTCATTGCCGGCAACGGCCGCTTCCCGATCATCTTCGCGGATAATGCCAGGAAGCTCGGCTATCATGTGTCGGCCGTGGCGCATGAAGGCGAGACGGAACCGGAGTTGGCCGCCCATGTGGATCGGATCCATTGGATTAAGATCGGCCAGCTCAGCAAACTGATCAAGGCATTCAAGGAAGACAGGGTCCATCAGGCCGTCATGTTGGGCGGAATCAAGAAGACCCATGTCTTTACCACCGTGCGGCCTGATTTTCGCACGTTGGCGATGGCGACACGTTTGGTGCTTTGGAAAGACGACGACATTCTGCGCGAATTCGCGAAGGAGCTTGAGCGGGAAGGGATTGCCATCTGTGAATCGACATTTGGGCTCGAGGGAATTCTTGTGGAAGAAGGGACGTTGACTACTCGGGTTCCATCGGAAAAAGAGTGGGAAGACATTCGTTATGGGTGGGAAGTGGCGCATGACATCGGACGTCTCGATATTGGGCAGTGTGTCGTGATCAAAGATCGCGTAGTCGTGGCCGTCGAGGCGGTCGAAGGCACTGACGGAGCCATCAAGCGCGGTGGAGATTTGGCCAAGGAGGGCTCGGTCGTGGTCAAGCGATCGAAGCCACAGCAGGACATGCGGTTCGATCTCCCGGCTGTAGGACCTCGGACCATAGAGGTGATGGCATCAGTCAAGGCCTCGGTGTTGGCGATCGAAGCTGGCCGAACCATCCTATTAGATCGCGAAATTATGTTGGAGAAGGCCGAGTCTGCCCGCATCGCCATTGTCGGGATCAAGCAGGGGTGATGGGTGAATAGTGGTGCATGATGAGTGTCTGACAAAGAAGTGCGCTGGTGCGGCTGTTCTCTTCCCATCGCCTCGACACTCAGCACTCAGCACTCAGCGCTCTCGGTGTGTCCGATGAAGCCGTTTCGTGCCGGTGTCATTGGCGTCGTACATCTCGGGCAGCACCATGCGCGTCTCTATGCCGCCTTGTCGGGGGCGCAGCTCATT
>JACQEY010000001.1 GCA_016200355.1 Nitrospirota bacterium | reverse complement strand
TGAGAGCGAGCTGAAGCAACGTGTGGGTCGTCATGGTCTGTTCGCCGTTTATTTTCCGCGTGCGAGATCTTCAACGATGGTTGTCCAGGCTCCGCGAGGTCCAAACAGCGTGGAGCTGATTTTCTCCCACCCACCCAGGCTGGCAATAGTAAAGAGCTGGCTTGGGAGGGGGAGCGACGTGCGAGCCGAGGCCTGCGCAGCGGCCTGATCGATCGGTCGGAATCCCAGTTCGGCAAAGGCGGCCTGAGCTTCTTCACTGTGGAGGAAGGAGACAAATGCCTCGGCTACATCGCGTACGTGGTGTCGGTCGACGTGCCGGTCGATGAGGGCGACAGGATTCTCGATCCAGACCGTTTCATTGGGGACTATGATTTCGTAAGGACGGTGGCTTTTGATGCGCGGGATTAGCTCGTTTTCGTAGGTGACGATCACGTCTCCCACCCCGCGTTCGAAAGTCGTGACAGATTCGCGCCCGCTCTTGTCCATCACCTTCACGTTCTTCTGGATGCGCTTCAACAATCCTGAGGCAACGGCTTCTGCCGATTCGGCACTCGGTCTCTTTCCGGCTCCTGCCTGCTGTTCGGCAAGTTTCAGCCCGGCTCCATAGATCGCAACCACATCCCACATCGCTCCGCCCGACGTCTTGGGGTTTGGATAGAGGACCTCTACGCCGGGTCTGGCGAGATCCTCCCAGACCTTGATCCCCTTCGGGTTTCCCTTCCGCACTCCGAGTGCGACGACTGAGGCGGAGATCATCCCTTTGTGCGGCCCTGTCCGCCAGTCATGGGAAATCAATCCTGCTTTGGCGATCTGGTCGAGGTCGCCCTCCAGCGAGAGCGCTGCCACATCGGCGTCAAACCCTCCGATGATCGCCCTAGCCTGGGCACCAGATGCTCCGTACGAGCTTCGGATACGAACATCTTGTCCTGTCCGTTGTTTCCAGCTCCGTTGGAACGCAGGAATGATCGTGCGTTCGTAGGCCTCCTTTGGCACGCTATAGACTGCCAGCATCAACTCCTTGGTCTCTCCGGCCATGACGGGACCGGAGAATGCCACCCACGCTAGCAAGACAGGAACCAGGATTGAGACAAACATGATAACGTTTTTCCGATCGGACGATGACAGCAAGGTTAATTCACACGCTTCGCCGGCTTTGCCATGGCAAACTGGCTCAGCGTGTAATGATCCAAAATATCGGCGATAGCATTGCGAACTTCACCCATCGCATCTTGCAACGGGCAGTACGGCTTCGTTGCATAGGGACAGTCGCTACACTTTTGATAGGCGGTTTTACTCACACAGGAAATAGGCGCGAGTGGCCCATCCAAGATGCGAATCACTTGGCCCAAGGTGATCTCGTCGGGCGACTTGATCAGCGTATAGCCGCCCTTCACTCCTCGACGACTTGAGAGGAGGCCCGCTCGTTTCAGTGCCAAGAGGATCTGCTCAAGAAATTCAACCGGAATATGTTGGCGCGTTGCGATCTGGTGACGCTGTAGTGTTAGCTTGCCATGCGCAAGAGAGAGTTCAAGCAGCGCACGGAGTCCATACTCGCTTTTTTTTGAAAGTTTCATGATGGAGTCCACCTAATTACGAGTTAGTTAGTCAAGATATATAACAATAGAGTGCCGGGCTGCTTATGTCAAGAGTCGATCTGAAAAACTTGGCAGGATACATCAGTATTCAAACCCACAACCTCTATCTGCAAAAGTAAGAATAATCTGCTGCAACTTGTTGATCATAGAGGGTTTGTTCCTTGACAGATTCTGCAAGTTCCTGTTAGCTTCTCTCCTCATTTCGACGCGTCTAGCGTAAGAGTTCATGTCTCCATCACAACGACTGGACTGTTCGTGACCTTCCAGGATCTCATTCTCACGTTGCATCACTACTGGGCTGACCAAGGCTGCGTTATTCATCAACCCTATGATCTGGAGATGGGGGCCGGCACTTTTCATCCGGCCACATTCCTCCGGTCCCTTGGTCCTGAGCCCTGGCGGGCCGCCTATCCCCAACCCTGCCGACGTCCCACGGATGGACGATACGGTGAGAACCCCAATCGCATGCAGCACTACTATCAGTATCAGGTCGTGTTGAAGCCGGCGCCGGACAACATTCAAGCGTTGTATTTGGAGAGTCTGGTTCAACTGGGGATTAACCCGAAACAGCACGACATTCGGTTCATTCAAGACGATTGGGAGTCACCTACGCTGGGTGCCTGGGGCCTGGGCTGGGAGGTGCGCCTCGATGGGATGGAGATCACCCAGTTCACCTACTTCCAAGAAATCGGCGGGATCGAGCTGAATCCCATCACCGTCGAACTCACATACGGGACTGAACGCATCGCGATGTATCTGCAACAGGTGAATAATGTTTTCGACCTCGCCTGGAACGATTCAGTCACGTATGGCGATATCCATCACGAAACTGAAGTCCAATTCTCCACCTACAATTTCGAAGAGGGCGATGTGGCGATGCTCATGGCCACGTTTCAATCGTTCGAGGGAGAATGCAAGCGGCTGTTGGCGAATCGCGACAAGCGGTTGACGCTCCCGGCCTACGAATTCTGTATCAAATCATCGCATCTCTTCAATCTGCTCGATGCCCGAGGGGCGATCAGCGTGGCGGAGCGCACGGGCTATATTGCCAGGGTCCGCGCGTTGGCTCGCCAATGTGCCGAACGCTACATCGAGGAGCGGGCGGCAATGGGGCATCCGCTGCTCAATCGCGGGACGGGGCGTGATGGAGCGAAAACATCACGTATTCGTTCCAAGGCTGTAGTCCGTCGCTCATAAGATCGCAAAAAGTTTTATGACAAAGAATCAGAAACCTCGCCGTGCTGTTCCTCCTGCAAAGAAGGGGAGCAGCCCTTCCCCAGCAACCTCTGCTGAGCTGTTGCTCGAAATCGGTGTCGAGGAGTTGCCGTACCAATTTATCGCTCCAGCCCTCTCCTCCTTAAAAGAAAAGGCTGAACTCCAATTTGGTTTCTATAGTCTTACATGCGGTTCGATCAAAGTGTATGGGACTCCACGGAGGCTTGTGTTGGTAGTTGATAGCCTCGCAATTCACCAAAAGGCTTCTACCAATGAAGCTATGGGACCGTCGAAGTCCATCGCATTCGATCAGGCCGGCCAGCCGACCAAAGCCGCGATCGGTTTCGCGAGAGGTCAAGGTGTGCCGGTCGAGAGTCTCCGAGTGAGGCAAACGCCGAGAGGCGAATATCTGTTCGCAGTTAAAGAGGATGCGGGACGCCCGACCAAGACCGTTCTGCTCGAAATCCTGCCGGAGATCGTCTGCAACCTGTCTTTCCCCAAAGCGATGAAGTGGAATGAAGCGGGTGTACGGTTCGCCCGTCCAGTCCGCTGGCTCGTTGCGCTGTATGGCGGGGCCGTCTTGCCGATTGAGTTCGCGGGTATCAAGGCGGGCAACAAAACTTACGGCCATCGCGTGATGGGGAACGGCAAGGCCATCACGGTTTCGGATCATTCGTCCTACTGCAGATTGTTGAAGCAGCAGGGTGTGTTGCCGGATCAGGAAGAGCGTCGTGTCACTATCCGTAAACAGCTGGAGAAGATCTGCAAAGGCGCAGGCCTAGGGCTCAATGCCGACGAGGATTTGCTGGAACAGGCGGTGTTCACGACGGAATGGCCCTGTGCCATCCTCGGAAGTTTCAAGCTGGAGTATCTCGCTGTGCCGTCAGAGGTCTTGATCACCTCGATGAAAGAGCATCAAGGGTTCTTTTCATTGCGCGATAAGAAAAGCGGATCGCTTGCCGCGCATTTCATTGCGGTAACGAACAATCGTGCCAAAGACATGAGATTGATTTGCGAAGGCAACGAGCGGGTTCTGGCTGCGCGTCTGGCCGATGCCAAGTTTTTCTTCGACGAAGATCGAAAGGTCAGACTGGAAGACCGCGTCAAGAAACTTGCGGGCGTGACGTTCCATCAAAAACTTGGGACTATGGCGCAGAAGCAGGAGAGGCTTGAAAAACTGGTTACCATTGTCGCGCCTCTTCTCAACGCCGATGCGGAAAGTTATGAGACCATCAACCAATGCCGTAGGGCTGCGAAGCTGGGCAAGGCCGATCTCCTTACCGGCATGGTAGGAGAATTTCCGGAGTTGCAGGGTATTATGGGGGGCGAATATGCTGCGCATGACCGAGAGCCGGAGGCGGTAAGCATCGCGATCAGGGAGCAGTATCTACCACGATCGATTGAGGGGGCATTGCCCAAGACGATAGCTGGTCAGGCCCTTTCGTTGGTTGATCGGCTGGATGCTCTCGCGGCGTTTTTTCACGTCGGGCTTGTGCCGACGGGGTCCGAAGATCCCTTTGCGCTTCGCCGGCATGCGACGGCGATTGTCAGAATTATTCTTGAAGGCGGCCTCAGATTGGATTTGGAGGACTGTATCAGTCATGCAAGAAGGATCGTGATCAATGATGGATTCAAGGGAATTGCAGGTTCAGAACAAGAAGGTAGTCGCCGCATCGTCGAATTCATTTTTGAGCGGGTTCGGCACTATGTCAGGATCATCCACGCCTTGCGGGATGATGTCATTGAAGCAGTGCTCAAGCCGGCCCATGACAAGACGCTGGACCTCGTTGATCTTGTTCTGAGAATGAAAGCGCTTGAATCCATAACCACGAAGCCGGAATTTGATCCATTGATCGTCGGGTTCAAGCGGGCGCACCGGCTTGTCGAGAAAGAGCAGTGGAATCGCAAGCCGGTTGACAAGGCCCGGTTCGAACATCCCGCGGAGTCGTCGTTGTACCAGGCCATTGCGGAAGAACGGGAGAAGATGCTGTCTGCGATGACTGCTGGGGAGTATGGCCGGGCTTTGGACTCGCTGGTGCGTTTGAAGCCTGCCATCGATGAGTTTTTCACAGCGGTCATGGTGAATGCGGAGGATCCGGACATCCGGAGCAACCGGTTGTCGCTGCTCCAGGAAGTGGATGACTTCTTCAACTCATTCGCGGACTTCTCGCAGATTGTGGTACAAGGGAGTTAGACAGGATATGTAACCATGGCACAACATCTCCCCATGGATGTCGAGACCACAGCGACCGGTGACGTTGAGTCACGCCAGGCGCAGGTTCGACGATTCGCCAGGGTGGTGTCTCTTGCCATGATCATTCTCTGCAACGCGATTGTGTTGGCTGGGTTATGGGCCAGTGGGATAAATCTCGATGAACTGGCAGCGACCCCCGATGCCTTCAACTCCAAACAGGATATTTGCCTGCGGTTCGCCTGGCAGTCCGTCGCGGGAACGGCAGACCCAATACGCATCTGCTCGGAGTGGATCAATCTATCCGATCCCTCCGGCAAGACTCATCAGCTGCAACGGGAGACCAAATTTCGGCAAGGGCCGGACGGGCAGTATTATGTAGATCAAGGAGGGCACGCCGACTATCGGTTGCTCATATTGGTGTTGGTTGTCGTGGCAGTCATTGCGTTCGGGCTGGTGGCGAAATGGTATCTGGTCGGGTGGTATCGGCTGCGTCTCGAATCCGCCGCCGGTCACGGGGCGTCACTCGTCCATTAAATTGAACTGAAGTCAACGCGAAGGAGAGGGCAGCGTGGCAAAGAAATACGTGTACTACTTCGGTGACGGTGTGGCCGAAGGGACCTCCAACATGAAGGAGCTTCTCGGCGGGAAGGGTGCCGGACTTGCCGAAATGACGAATCTCGGCATCTCCGTTCCTCCCGGCTTCACGATTTCCACCGAGGCCTGCGTCGAATATTACAAGAACGGGAAACAGTATCCTCCCGGCATGTGGGACGCCGCGTTGAAATCGCTCAAGCGGGTCGAGCGGTCGATGGGGATGGGGTTCGGCGATCCTGAGCGGCCGCTGCTGGTCTCGGTCCGGTCCGGTGCCAGGGCTTCAATGCCTGGCATGATGGACACGGTGCTGAATGTCGGTCTGACGACCAAGACAGTCGAGGGACTGGCCGCTAAAACACGCAACGATCGGTTTGCCCAGGACAGCTATCGGCGATTTGTGTCCATGTACGGCAGCATCGTCATGGGCGTACCGCGCGAACATTTCGAGGCAATCCTCAAGCACAAGAAGGCCGAAGTGGGCGTGGCGCACGAGACCCATCTCGATGCGAGGCATCTCCGAGAATTGGTTTCCAGCTTTAAGACGCTTATCAAGGAAGAAACGAAGAAAGACTTTCCCGATGAGCCGCTCGAACAGCTTCGCTTGGCCGTCAACGCCGTTTTTTCGTCCTGGTTCGGGGCGCGTGCCGTCACCTATCGGCGCCTCTATGGGATTCCGGACTCGTGGGGCACGGCCATCAACGTGGTGGCGATGGTATTTGGGAATATGGGGGAAACGAGCGGTACCGGTGTGGCATTCACGCGCAATCCGGCCACCGGCGATAAGAATTTTTTCGGCGAGTGTTTAATGAATGCCCAAGGGGAGGATGTTGTAGCCGGCATCAGGACTCCGCTTCCGGTGAATGCCCTCGCGAAGAATGTGCCGGAGGCCTATAAGGAACTGGAGCACACCTACAAGAAGCTCGAAAAGCATTATCGGGACATGCTCGACTTGGAATTTACGATCCAAGAGGGCAAGCTCTACATGCTGCAAACCCGGGTCGGTAAACGGACCGGTATTGCCGCTGTAAAGATTGCAGTCGACATGGTCAGAGAAGGCCTTATCTCGAACCGGGAAGCTGTGCAGCGGATTGGACCGGAGCAGTTGTCGCAATATCTCTATCCAATTTTCGATACGAAAGAAGAGTCGAAATCCAATCCGCTTGGCAAGGGCCTCCCAGCCGGTCCTGGCGCGGCAGCCGGGAAGATCGCTCTCACTCCCGATCGGGCCGTGACGATGAAGGCGGCTGGTACCCGCGTGGTGTTGGTCAGACAGGAAACCAGTCCGGACGATATTCATGGGATGAACGCCGCAGCGGGATTCTTAACGGCGAGGGGGGGGATGACCTCCCACGCAGCGGTGGTCGCCAGGCAAATGGGCAAGGTCTGCGTGGCCGGTTGTGAGTCGGTCGAAGTCCTGGACGGTCAATCCGTTCGCATTGGTGCCAAAGTATTCCGCGAGGGAGACTATCTTTCGATTAACGGGTCGACCGGCAATGTATATGAAGGGGATTTGCCCGTCGTTGAATCTGAAATCATTCAGGTCATTCAAGGCAAGTTGGATGCGAAGAAGTCAGACAAGTACCAGCGGTTTGCGTTGATTCTGTCATGGGCCGACCGCGTGCGGAAGCTTCGCGTCCGCGCCAATGCGGACGTGCCGGATCAGGCAAAGATCGCGCGTGGTTTCGGTGCGGAAGGGATTGGACTCTGTCGGACGGAGCATATGTTCTTTGCCGAGGATCGCATCCCGATTATGCAGAAGATGATCTTGGCGCGGACGAAAGAAGAGCGGGAAAAATTTCTCGATCAGCTCCTGCCGCTGCAAAAAAAGGATTTCATCGGGCTGTATCGCGAGATGGCGGGCTATCCGGTCACCATTCGTCTGCTCGATCCGCCGTTGCACGAATTTCTGCCGAAGCGTGAAGAGTTGATGGTAGAGATTGCGCAGCTGGAGTTGACCGGGCGCGACGGAGCCAGGCTCGAGGAAAAGCGCCGGTTGCTGGCCCGCGTCGAGGAACTCCATGAGTTCAATCCCATGCTCGGGTTACGCGGCTGCCGGCTCGGGATTACGATGCCGGAGATTACCCGCATGCAGGCGCGGGCCATCATGGAGGCTGCGTGCGAGCTGGCCAAGGAAGGGAAAAAGATCGTCCCGGAGATCATGATCCCGCTGGTGGGGATGGTTTCCGAAATGAAGGCGCAGAAGGATTTGATCCGCGAGGTCGCGCAGGAGACGATGAAGCGGTACAACGTGAAGCTTTCCTATCTCGTGGGCACGATGATCGAACTGCCCCGCGCCGCGGTAACGGCGGATCGCATTGCGACAGAAGCGGAGTTCTTTTCATTCGGGACAAACGACCTCACTCAAACCACATTCGGTTTCTCTCGCGACGACGCAGCGAAGTTCATCGATTTTTATCGAACTGCGAACATCCTGGAGTCCGATCCCTTTGCGGTGCTCGATCGAGAAGGGGTGGGGGCGTTGATGAAGCAGGCTATCGCCGGAGGCCGGAAGACTCGTCCTGGGATTAAGCTCGGCATCTGCGGTGAGCACGGGGGCGATCCCAGCTCCGTGGAATTCTGTCATGAACTCGGATTGGACTACGTGAGTTGCTCGCCCTATCGTGTTCCCATTGCGCGGCTGGCGGCGGCACATGGGGCTTTGGCCGAGGCCGGATCGAGCAGTTCCCTTCCCACGCGCAAGGTGTCAGGGGCACGTGCGAAGGTGAAGAAGGCGACGATGAAGACCACGAAGACGAAGTCGGCTCTGCAGCATCGCAGCCGATCGCGCATCACGCGCAAGACACGGTGACTGCCACCACACCGCACCGCCACTTCATGACCCTGGCGCTCCGTCTCGCGGCGAAGGCCCAGGGCAAGACCAGCCCGAATCCCATGGTCGGCGCCCTTGTGGTGAAGAACGGCCGCATTGTGGGCCGAGGGTATCACCAAGGTCCGGGGCAACCTCACGCAGAAATTCTTGCACTCAAACAAGCGGCGTCACGCGCCAATGGCGCGATTCTCTACGTCACGCTCGAACCCTGCTGCCACCTTCTCAAACGAACCCCACCTTGCGTACCGGCAGTGATTCGATCCGGTGTGCGACAAGTGGTGGTGGCGATGGTCGATCCAAATCCCTCGGTCAAAGGACGAGGGATTGCTGCCTTGCGCCGGGCAGGGATCACGGTGACGACTGGTATTGCTCAAGAGGAAACGGCGCAGTTGAATCGTACCTATCTTCACTGGATGAGGACCGGGCGACCCTATGTGATCTTGAAAGCCGGGATGACATTGGATGGAAAAGTGGCGACAGCAAAGGGGGAGTCTCGATGGATTACTGGTCCGCGCGCGAGACGAGACGCGCATCGACTCCGAAGTCAGGTGGATGCCGTGGTTGTCGGGGTCGGCACCGTACTCAAAGATAATCCCACCCTGACGGCTCGACTGTCCGATCGCCCACTCAAGCTGGCATCCCGGCAACCATTGCGCGTCGTGCTCGATAGCCGACTCAGGACGCCACCGACGGCGACGGTTTGTGCCAAGCAGGACCGAGCGAAGACATTGATCGTGACCACGAATCGTGCATCCCGGTCACGCAGCCGTCCATTTGACCAGGCAGGGGTGGAGGTCCGGTCCCTCTCGGCGAAGAACGGGCGTGTCTCGCTTCCGGCGCTGATGACGATGCTGGGCAAGCGCGGGGTCACGTCCGTGCTCATCGAGGGAGGCAGCACCGTCAATGCCGCAGCGTTACACGAGAAACTGGTCAATCACATCGTGCTCTATCTCGCGCCGACTCTGATGGGAGGGCAGGATGCCAAGGCGGTGATCGGCGACCGGAGCCCGAAGCGCTTGGCCCAAGCACTGCCATTACGTCATGTTACGGTCCGCCGCATTGGGAAAGATTTGGTCGTGGAAGGAGATCTGTGACGTGCAGGTTTCTCATAGGCATCCTGGTCGTGATGCTTGCGGGTTTTGCCGACTGTGAAATGGAGGCGACCGCGGTAGCCTCTTCCGCTGAGATGAAGACGCAGGTCTTCCACTACCTGGACAGTACGGATGCAGACGAAGCAGCCCGTATGCTTCAAGCAATACTCTCCAATCCCGATGCCACAATCGACCAGACAATAGGGATCATTCAAACTGGCCGGGACTACCCCCCGCAGCCGACCGGAACCATTCCCGACGAGGAAATTGATGTGCAGGGGTACGCCTACGATTTGGCGCTCTCCATTCCTCCGACCTATCAGTCGGCGAAGGGCTATGGATTGGTCGTGTGTCTGCATGGCGCAGGGTTTACCGGTGAGGCCTATCTGGAACGCTGGCAATCTCGATTGGGGGAAGACTATGTGTTGGCCTGTCCGACTACTCCGATGGGCGCCTGGTTTACGAGAGACGCGGAGGAGCTGGTGCTGGCGACGATTCGTTCCGTGCAACGGCGCTACCACATCGATCCTGACCGGATCTTTCTCACTGGCATGTCCAACGGCGGGATCGGCGCCTGGGTGATCGGCATGCACGATGCGCCCCTGTTTGCCGGCATTGCCCCCATGGCCGGAGGCCTCGACCGCGTGCTGATGCCGTTTCTGGCCAACCTCCGCTCCACGCCGATCTATATCATTCACGGAGCCAAAGATCAGGTGATGCCGGTGGAACTCAGCCGCACGATTACGAAAGAATTGACCAGGCTGGGCTATCCCTTTGTCTATCGAGAACATGATCGTGAGCATCCCATGGCGGGCGGGCACTACTTCCCCAGGGAGGAATTGCCTGCGTTGGTGGCCTGGCTCAATGCTCAACGGCGCAATGCCTTGCCGAAGAGCGTGACGGTGGTGCGTGAAGCGAGTCATTTTGAATCGTTTGGATGGGTACGCATCGACGCGACCGATGTCATTGCCGCGTTCTCAGAAGACTTGGTCGGCAAGCGAGACGACCTGATCAAGCGCCAAGAATATGCGAGGCTGGACGCCTCCGTTGTGGCGCCGAATCGCATTGAAGTTCGGGCCGAACGAGTCCAACGATATAGCCTCTTCCTGAATGAGCAGCTCATCGATTCTTCCAAGCCGCTCGTCGTGCTCACCAATGGGCAAGTGTCTTTCGAAGGTCCTGTGCTCCCGTCGCTTGAGACCTTGCTGAAACAGGCGCGCTTGCGACAAGATTCCGGGCAGCTCTTTCCCATACATCTCGCCATCCAGGTTCGAAAGCAGCCGTCATGATCTCCGGTTGGTTGTGCGCGCGGAGAAGCGGCGCTCTGGCGTTGCTCGTCGGGATGGGGCTGAGTATCACCCTCTATTCAGGCTTGGCCCAATCGGAGACCTGCTCCTTACCATCCGAGCATGCAGGGATGACCTTTCCAACTGAAAAGGTCGATCCCGATTGGGCTTGCCGATTGCACGCGATAGTCGACAACTACACCATAGTCGGCAAGGTCGGCCCAATCCGAACCGGGTTGCCAGAATCGCTCTATCATCAACTGCTGGATCGCCCACCTTTGGCAGCAGGCTTGATCAATCGCCTGGACCTTGCCTTGTATAAATCGGAGGCGAGAGGTCCAGGCCGTTTCTGGGGCCACGATGGCGAGGGGACTGGGGGGATCGTACAACTCGTCTACCAGGACCGCAACTCTCGAATTTACTATCTTGAAGGATCGCACGACAGTCGGTTGCTTCCGCACATCACTGGCAAAGCGGTTGTGTTTCTGAGGATGAATCCGGTGAAAGACACCGACGGGACGGAAGCGATGGACAGTACCATGGTCTCGTACACGAAGTTGGATAATCGCGTCCTCTCAGGAATAGTTTTCATGCTGCGGCCGATTATCGGGGGGATTGTGACAAGGAAGTTGGGCAAAGGGGTGGAGACCGTCAATCGATTGAGCATTCTCATGCGGCAACATCCCGACCGTGTTCTCTTTGAAGCCATGGACCCGCCTGCTTTCCCGGATGATGAAGTCGCCTTTGTGAAGCAGGCGTTGGAGAGTCTTTCCCATTCCAGCGAACTGACCCGGTCCAGGACACCTGCACCATGACGACGTCGCGCAGCTTTACGTTGCTCTGCACCGTCGGCGTGTTCTGCTTTATCAGCTACAACATGGTCCGGATGCCGGTGTTGGCGCTGTTCGCAGAATCCCTGGGGGCCAGTCCAGAGCGCATCGGGCTCATCGTGTCGGTGTCCACCCTGACCGGGGTGTTCCTCAAATTACCGTCCGGCGCGCTGTCCGACATCTACGGTCGGCGGTTTCTTTTACGGATCGGCGTGGTGGCGTTCGGACTCCCTCCGTTTCTCTACCCCTGGGTGACGGATCTCGATGCACTGACTGCCTTACGCTTCTTCCACGGTCTGGCTACCGCCATTTTTGCACCGAGTGCGCTGGCGACCGTGGCCGACCTCTATCGAGAACGGCGGGGCGCTGCGCTCGGCGCCTACACGGCCTCGACGCAGTCCGGCGCATTGCTTGGGCCGTTTATTGGTGGCTACTTGATCTATGTGTCGGGGTTCTCCTCTGCCTTTGTCACGGCCGGTATTTTTGGCTGCATCGCCATTGCTATTTTCTATAGCCTGCACCTCACACCGCCTCCCCCGCGTATTCAAGAGAAGGGGATGGCCCCGTTGTTGGCCGAGATGTGGAAGGGCTTCAGGGTGGTCGCCAAGAATCGCAAGGTCCTCATTACTAGCTCGACCGATGCAGCCAAGATGATCGCGAACGGGGCTTTGATGGCCTTCCTCCCGCTCTATGGTGTCTCGGCGGGATTGAATCCTGGAGAAGTCGGACTGTTGTTTACAGTCCAGGCGCTCACGTCGCTCGTCTCCAAGCCGATTATGGGCCGGGTGTCTGATAGCGTCGGGCGTCAGCCGCTCATCATCATGGGCCTCGTGACCTGCGCGGCGACCTTTGTTTGTATCCCCCAGGTGTCGATGTTCTGGCTGCTATTGCTGCTCTCGGCGGGCTTCGGGTTCGGCGAAGCCGTCGTCTCCTCCTCCTCGTCCGCGCTGGTCGCAGACAGCTCCGAGTTCAAGGGGCTCGGGGCTGGGATGGGCATGCAAGGGACGATCGGAGATATCGGCCATGCCGCCGGACCGCTCCTGGCTGGGGTCCTGATCGCTCACCTGAACTATGCCAACGCCTTTGCCATCATCGCAGGCTTGCAACTGCTCGCGGCCGCGGTGTTCTGGGTGGCGATGAGAAGATGACTCACGCGAGTCGCGCTCCTCGCGCTGCTCTACCATTTCGCAACGAACCGTCATGAATAATGCGGGCTGGTGCTATATAATAGGTCGATGTTGAACGCGATCGCGACAGAGAATATTGTTATTGGCACGCTGGCCGGCATTGGTGTGGTCGTGCTGGTTGTGATGTTCGTCTATGTAGTTCGGCAAATGTTCAGTCAGAAAGGGGAATAGGGTCCGTGCTTGAGCTTCTCCAGGATATTCAAAATGGCCTCCGGCAAGGCCGCAGCGAGCGGCTAGCCGAGGCGTACTGTCTGTAAGTACGTCGAGGCTGGGCGAGAAGCGAGAGCGAAGCCCGTGGCAATGCGCGTCTTGGCGCGCATGGGTTGGGCGGGTGAGAAGGGGCCATTTTCAATATCCTGCTATGTTTACAGGCATTGTCGAAGAACTAGGTGCCATCATCTCGATCGACAAGACCCTCGTAGGAACGAGGATGACGATTCTGGCCTCAGCCGTGATGGGCGACCTCAAGATCGGGGACAGCATCAGCGTCAACGGTACCTGCCTGACTGTGGTGAACAAGGCTGAGCACAACTTTTCCGTGGAAGTCTCTCCCGAAACCCTAGCCGTGACCACTCTTGGGCAGCTTACTGCCGGCGCACCGTTGAATCTGGAACGGGCGATGAAGCTCAACGAACGACTGGGTGGGCATCTCGTGGCTGGTCACGTGGACGGCATCGGCACAGTTCGTAATCGCCAACAAGATGGGAATGCCATCCTGTTCACGATTGAAGCCCCGCCGGAGATTCTGCGCCACTGCATCGTGAAAGGGTCCGTCACTGTTGACGGCATCAGCCTAACAATCAACCAGGTGACAGATCGTGGGTTCTCCGTCTCGATTATTCCGCACACGGCGAAGGTCACGAGCCTGGGCCTCAAACAAGTCGGTGATCTGGTCAATCTCGAATCAGACCTGATCGGGAAATACGTCGAACGTCTGCTGCAGGAACGGGGACAACTTCCTGCCAAACCCGCCCCCGTTATAGACAAAGATTTCCTCCAAAAGCGCGGCCTCCTATAATAGGATGCTGAAAAAGCCCGCCAGCTTCGTTCTCGGCTCGTCGAAATCCTCAACGTACCGATTTGAGATTCTCGGAGGGCGGAAGTGCTGGAGGGGTTTTTCCGTTCGCCAAGATCCATTGTACGGGCGAACGGCCCCACGAAGTGCGGTCGGTACCTCCTCCGGTTTCAACTCGCCTGCGGCCTTGCTGGACGGACTTTTTGAGCATCCTGTGGTAAATAGTTTTTCCGCAGTTGATAGCAGGATAACCGAGCGAGACTCGCGGGACGGGTGGAACGGGTTGAACTGATTCATCTGGTTTGTTTCGTTTATCTGGTTAGTCTGGTTCAACCAAACAAACCAAACAGACTAAAGAGACAAAAGAAACCAGCCTGTTCTCGCGCGTCACGTCTCACGGTTTGTAGCGCATTCGATAGCGGCCTTGATCTTTACCCATGCCCGCGCTACTCTTCAACGTATGAACTGGAAGGACCGCATCACTATCGATCCGGAGAAGCGTGGCGGTAAGCCATGCATTCGCGGCTTTCGCATGACTGTCTACGACGTACTGGAGTATCTCGCCTCTGGCATGAGCGAAGAAGAGATTCTCAGAGATTTCCCCGACCTCACTTGTGAAGATATTCGAGCCTGTCTTGCCTTTGCCGCCGATCGGGAACGGAAGCTCGTGTCGATCCCACCGTCGTGAAGCTGCTCTTTGATCAGAATATTTCCCACCGACTCATTCGAGCCTTACAACAGGAATATCCTGACTCTCGACATGTTCGAGACGTGGGGCTACGGGATGGGACCGACGCTGCCGTCTGGCAGTATGCCGCTCAACATGGCTTTGCTATTGTGACAAAGGACGCCGATTTCCATCAGCGCAGCTTTCTCTATGGCCATCCTCCAAAAGTGATTTGGGTTCGGATCGGCAATGGGTCGACGGCCATGATTGAAGCGTTGCTCCGTCGACGTGTCGTAGAGGTTGCGGCATTCTCTTCCGATCAGGAGAGCGCTTTTCTGATTCTTGATTAGCAGGATGCCCCAAAAGTCCGCCAGTCTGTCTTTTTCATTTTGCCTGTTCGGTCTGTCTGGTTCATTTGGTCTATCTGGTTTATTTTGTGGCTTGACCCAGAGAAACTAAAAACCAAATAAACGAGACAGACCAGCTTTGTCTCAGAAATGCACGCCAGCGAAATTCCGATGAGTTGAAATGGTTCAGGATGGCACAGAAGGCCTCCATATCTTCTAAACGTCTGACTGTGGATCGGCTGTTCTCGAAGCTTGGCATTGCCTCACGTGGGACGAGCCAGGAATGGGTCCGCGCAGGGCGAGTCTGCATCAATGGTCGAGTCGTGCGCGATCCTGCCACGTGGGTCTTGTGGCCGAAAGATGCTGTCTCGGTCGATGGCCAGCCGATTCAAGACTCGGTCAAACGATTCTTTCTCTTTCATAAACCCAAAGGGGTCATCACCACGCACAGTGATGAAAAGGGCCGGAAGACGATCTTCGATGTGCTGCCGCCGGACCTGGGATATCTGCATGCCGTTGGGAGACTCGATCAGGCGACCAGCGGGTTGCTTCTGATCACCAACGATTCGATCCTGTCGGGCTATCTCACCGATCCGGCCCATAAAGTGATGAGAACCTACCTAGTCTCCGTGCGAGGAGAATTCACTGAGGCCCAAGCCATAGAAGCCACAGCCGGAGTGTTCGATGGTGGCGAGCGCCTCCAGTGCCACACCGTGAAGATTCAGAAGAGTTCCGGACGCGAATCACATCTGGAAGTGGTCCTGATCCAGGGGAAAAACCGTGAAATCCGAAGACTGTTCAAGGCATTGGGGCATGAAGTAACCAGGCTCAGGCGCATTCAATACGGTCCCTTCAAACTGGAAGATCTCCCGTCCGGCGCATGGCGCGAGATCCCGATTGAGGACGTGAGGAAGGCGCTCCGATTATAACTAACTCGTCGCTTATATCTCGTTCGAAGAAAGGAACCTATGGCGCATAGCGTATGGCCGATAGCAAGTGCAGGAGAAGCAGGACGTTCTTTGTCCGTGCGATCAGCTCCTACCGGAGAAATCCAGAAAACAAAATTTTACTCGTTGTTCAAACTCTGATATACCACGCATACATCGATTAACATTTTGACATCGAAGGGGGTGGAGTTCTCATGGCAGCGAAGAAAGCAGCAGCGAAGAAGCCCGCAAAGAAGGCGGCCAAGAAAAAGAAGTAGTCGTCGCATTATTGAGGAGGCGACGGCTACGTCGCCTCCTCACCTTTCCTCTTCCTCGATTTCCCTCAGACCAGAGTCGCATCTCGCACGCGATTGACCAATCGGTATATTCCCTCGCAGAACTTTCTGCCGGCTCGATTGCCCAATACAAAACACGTCATTCCAAGACCAGACCTTCATCGGTATGGGAGTGCGAGTGTGTCTGGATGTCGCCGGAATGGTTCAATCCGACAACGACGTTGTATTGGCAGAGAGGGACTATGTTGTCTGGAGAATTCTTAAATAGGTGACGGCGGCAAAACCGGTTGTGCTGTCGAAGCGAAGATTCGTTGTCCAGATGGGGAGTCAGAGAGGCAAAAAATGGGGAGGTGATGGCCACATCACCTCCCCGACTTCCTCTGTGCAGGGGAGAGCCCATAGCGTGAGGAAAGCAGCACGCAAATCTTATCATGAACATTCCCGCGAAAGGAGAACTAATATTCACATGTAATCAATGACTTGTGAAAATATCCCGTCGGATCGCTTAACGATGAAAGGAAACAAAAAGATCTTTGCAACTCAAACCATGGGATGTTGGTGGCCGGATAACGGGAGTGTTCGTTGTCTCCAGCTGTTCGTATGAAAAGTGCGGAGAGGGCTAGCTTGGAGGAAAGACTGCGAGTTCTCAGACTTGTCGCTGGCACCTTTATCTGGCATCAATAAAGAAAGATCACAGGCTAGACTGGCAGGACTCTTGGGGCGTCCTCTTACGAATCCGGGTGCTATCGGGGATACTGGCAGTGCCCACAGCCGTTTTTCTATGCCAAGGGATGTGGAATGAGCGTGTATTGGAAATGGGTGATTCAATCAATCCCAAGTTTAGTCTGTGGGCTGCTCATGTTGCTATCGACAGTCACCCCTCGGCAAGCCCGTTCCAATGTGGAAGCCTGGCTCATCTATTTCGGTATTGAGGATGTCCCGCCATGGCTGGCGAATAAGTCCATAGACACATGGATATATTGGCTGGCGTTTGTGGGCTTCTGTGCATGGGCTATTCACTTATATGCGCGAGCAAATGTCAGGGCTGGCAAGTTGTCCATTATCCTTCGTGAAGGAGAACCCTGGGTGCAGGTGAGTTCAGGCATAGATCAGCCGCAGGCAGCGCACATCAGCGGATCGCGGTACACCTATCGTATCTCATTGGTCAACAGCGATGATTCGACCATTAGGAATGTAGAAGTGAAACTGACTTCCTTGGAGAAGCAGCCACCGAATTTCCCTGCTATAGGCAGTCACCTTAAACTAAGAAATGACCGGGCCGGAACGACGAACGTGAATGTGTATCCCACCAAAGATCCGCAATGTATGGATGCCGTGTTTGTGGATGTATTCAGTTTCTTTTTAGGTCCGAAAGGATATTCATCCTTGAGCGTCGCTTCGCTGCCGGAGGATATGAATCGCCATATCCCGGTAGACAAATATGATGTGAAAATCATGGCGACAAGTGAACGTGGCGAAATGGCCATAGCGGACATGGCGTTCATTCCGCGCCCCGATCAAATCCCGGAGTTCAGATTGCTCAAAACGCAATCATTCCCTGGACGATGAATTGTTAATGACCTTCGGGCTCAGAAAATGTGAAGGAACAGGCAACCATCCTTTTTGCTCGAAGAACGCGCACGATGAAAAGAATGAGAAGGGCACCCACATTGGTCCTGTGCTCCCGGAACAGAAGAAGGGATGGAGCCTGATGATCTTCTGTGCTCGCGCAACGCGCGGCCTCAGAAGGCCCTCGTTGGACGCGCGCAGTGGAAGATCCATCAGCCCCCATCCCTGAAGAGATAACGAGCAAGCTTGGAGGGATCATCTGTAACCTCGTTCGACGGCCGCACGTAGACCAACATGGGTGCCCTTCCCAGAGAGAGAAAGCAAGCGAGCAAAGGCGACGCCAAACACAGTTCATGCTATACTGGCGGCATGCTGAAACGCTCGTTGAACAGAACCAATCCCTACCTTGTCGATCCGGCAAAACGACATGCCATGCTTCAGATGACCGTCTATACTTCCACAGACATTGAAGGCGTCAAACTCACCCCATCCGACTTGCTTGCTGAAACGAGAACTCGTCGCCGCATTACTTCCCGTGAATCTGCAAAGTCCTCTCGATCACCGCGATAAATAGTTTCGTCATCGGTTAGTAATTGCGGTCCAGGCCAGCGCGCACTGAGGCAAAATGCTTCTGCCGTTTTCGACCAGATAGCTTATCAAAGTACAGAGCCGGCAACCCCGCTTGCAATCCCATCAGCACAGCCAGAATTCTCGCAACTCGGCCATTGCCCTCACGGAAGGGATGAATCAGCACCAACTCGACGTGAACTTCCGCCAGAGCCGTAGCGAGATGCTCAATTGATCCCGAGCGACAAGGCGTACGGCGCTTGAGTGGACCGTCTTCGAATTCGGCCATCAGTTTAGATATCTGCGCAGCCGCAGCAAACGGGAAGGAGTCCTTCTTTACGTTCACCTGGCGATACTTTCCCGCCCAAGGATAAATCCGCCCCAACCAGAGTCGATGTATGCGGCAAATATCAGCGGCAGTGAATCGATGATCGCTGTCATAGAAACCTGCCAGCTCTTCGAGCACGCGCACCTGTGCGCGCCCTTCCATCCGGTCCATCTCACGCTTGCTGGTAATACCAAGGAGGTTCTTCAACACACGTTGGCGAGAACCAGGCTCAAATTGGTTCTCATCAAGGTCAGCGGTATTGTAGCGATCTTTGCGAAGCATTAGCCGCTGCCCTCTCAAACCATCTTCTCTGGTGCTTCACTGCCTAGATCATTCGCAATCAATCCGAACTGTTCGAGGGCGGCTTCGAGGTCGTCGACAAGGCCTGCCTCTCAGCGTCCACACGAGCCATGAACGCTTCGAAGTGTACCTGCAAACCATCGGCACCATACAACACCTCGAGATCCCTCATCATGCCCCTCACGGTTTCAACGAGCTGCGCTCCTTCACGCTTTACCTGGTTCCGTAACCGGGAGACCTCAATGGCGCGTTGCACCGCGAACAGTAACGCGCCTTCCTCCACTGGTTTCACCAGAACGTCATAGGCGCCGGCGTCCATCGCTTGCCTGATGAGATCCTCGTGGTATTTTTCGAGGAGAAGCAGGACCGGCCACTCGGAGTGAACCTTCCGCACGGCTCGAACGAATCCGATGCCTTCGAGGCGAGGCTGATGTGCGTCACAGATGATGGCGGTATACTCCATCGACCTGATCCGTTCCAGAGCGGCGAGTGCGGAATCTACCGTTTCCATGTGCACATCGGGAAGCCTGAGGCGCAATGTCGAAGTCACTGTGTCGAGGAAAATAGTATCATCATCGACGATGAGAATAGGAGAGATAGGCATGAGTATGATTCCAGATGAAAGAGTCCAATCTGATCTTCGACGCCCGATACTTCATCTCGCACAGGTTCAACATACGGTAATTCTCGGGTACACTTCCATGCCGATTTCACAGAAGGTCCCAGTCTGCTAAGCTGGGTGTCACCCGCTTCCTGAATGGTCAGATGCGTCGTATCTGCAGCGGTGCCAATGGCAATCCGTGTGTATAAGGACGCGATCGAGTCGTGAGATACGCGAGAGTCGTGATGTCAGCCAACACGTCTCATTATATGATAAGTGGGCATCGAGTGTTGTACAAGAGAGTCACACTGCCTTCAATGTACTCAAGGAGATGACAGCGGAATGAGAATCTGGCCTGGACATCCGTATCCATTAGGGGCCACGTGGGACGGCGAGGGAGTGAACTTCGCCCTGTTTTCTGAAAATGCCACGGCGGTGGAGCTGTGTCTGTTTGACGAACCTGACGCCGTTAAGGAAACTCACCGCATTCGAATCGAGGAGTGTACCGATTACGTCTGGCATATATACCTGCCGGAGGTACGTCCGGGACAGCGCTATGGCTACCGCGTCCATGGACCATATGAGCCGGAAGCCGGGCATCGCTTCAACCCTTCCAAGCTCTTATTCGATCCCTATGCGAAAGCGATTGCAGGAACGATCGATTGGTCCGATGCGCTGTTTGGGTACCAGATTGGTGACCCCAAGGAGGATCTCTCCATCAACGACCAGGATAACGCCGCCTTTATACCCAAATGTGTGGTCGTCGACCAGGCGTTCACCTGGGGCGGAGACCAATTATTGCGAACCCCATGGGACCGGACGGTGATCTATGAACTGCATGTGAAGGGATTTACAGCTAGACACCCGGAAATCCCGAAGCATTTGCGCGGCACCTATGCCGGACTCGCGACGCCGGCAGTGATCGAGCATCTGCAACATGTGGGTGTTACGGCTGTCGAATTGTTGCCGGTCCATCATTTCATCCGCGACAAACACCTTGTCGATCGCGGGCTCACCAACTACTGGGGCTATAACTCAATCGGGTTTTTCGCTCCGGAAATTCACTATGCCCCTTCGTCGGTTCGCGCAGAGCACGTGTGGGAGTTCAAGGCCATGGTCAAGGCCCTCCATAACGCGGGCATCGAAGTCATCCTCGACGTAGTCTACAATCACACGGGGGAAGGCAATCACCTGGGCCCGACGCTGTCGTTTCGCGGAATCGACAACGCCTCGTACTACCGACTGGGTCCCGACGAGCCGCGCTATTATCTGGATTACACCGGGTGTGGCAACACACTGAATGTCCGCCACCCCCGAGTCCTTCAACTCATCATGGACAGCCTGCGGTACTGGGTGCTCGAGATGCATGTGGATGGCTTCCGATTCGATCTCGCCTCCACGCTGGCGAGGGAACTGCACGACGTGGACCGACTCAGCGCGTTTTTCGACATCATTCACCAGGATCCGGTGCTGTCGCAGGTGAAACTGATCGCCGAACCGTGGGACTTAGGTGAAGGTGGGTACCAGGTCGGCAACTTTCCGGCCGGCTGGGCTGAGTGGAACGGACGATATCGCGACACGATACGGCAGTACTGGAAAGGCGACGGTGGGCAAGTGGGCGAATTGGCGTATCGCCTATCCGGAAGCAGCGATCTCTATGAGGGAGGCGGCCGCCGTCCCCACGCAAGCATCAATTTCGTGACGGCCCATGACGGATTTACGCTGCACGATCTGGTTTCGTATAACGAGAAGCACAACGACGCCAACGGTGAGGACAGCCATGACGGCACGGACGACAATCTCAGCTGGAACTGCGGCGCAGAAGGACCGACGACGAAACCGTCGATCGTGGCGCTGCGAGAACGACAGAAGCGCAACATGCTGGCCACGTTGTTCTTGTCGCAAGGTGTGCCGATGCTCTGCGGCGGCGATGAGATGGGGCGGACGCAACATGGCAACAACAACGCCTATTGCCAGGACAACGAGATCAGTTGGGTCGACTGGAATCTGAGCAGGCCGCAGCAGGCGCTCCTGGCCTTTACGAGGGGCCTCATCGCGCTGCGACAGGAACATCCCGTGTTTCGCCGCCGCCGATTCTTTCAAGGCCGCCGTATCCGTGGCGCGGAAGTCAAGGATCTTTCATGGCTGCGGCCCGACGGCAAAGAGATGACGGACGAAGACTGGGCCAAAGGGTATGTCCGCTGCCTGGGCGTGCGGCTGGCAGGGCATGCCATCGAGGAGAAAGACCCGAAAGGGAAACCACTCCTGGACGAGACCTTCCTCATGTTGCTCAATGCCCACCACGAACCACGGCCGTTCACCTTGCCTGCGCACAAACGCGGCGTGCGGTGGCAGCGGGTGTTGGACACGGCTGTCACTCAGGCGAAAGAAAAGCAGATTACTTTATTGAGAGGTGGGTCGCAGTACGATCTTGAAGCGCGGTCGCTCGCTGTACTCCGCTTACGACCAAAATGAGAGTGGACGTGCAGGGCAATAGGCAGAAGCAGCCTACTGCTTTTATTTCCTCTCACTGGTCAGAAAAGACTCCCGGTACATTTTCTTTATTCGTAGCGATCTTTGCGACCCATCAGCCTCTGCCCTCTCAAACCATCTTTTCCGGTGGTTCACTCCCCAAGTCATTCGCAATCAGCCGAAACTGTTCGAGCGCTGCTTCGAGGTCGTCGACGATTTCTTGGGCGATGATGTTAAGTATGGGCTATGGGATGGTGCTGACGCCTTTATTTCTCACGCAGCCCATTTAACGCCATGGCTTGCATAATCAACCATTACCTCGAAGACATGATTGCACTTATCTTTGAACAGCACTCGGTCGTAGCTCTCTGGAAGGTGGGCATGGAGGACTTCCTCAACAGCTGACTGCACCTTTTTCTTCGTTTGAGAATCCTTGTACCAGTCCTGGACCAAGACCTTCGGAGGCTCACTGAGCAACCGATGGAGCAATGACTTGGCTGCTAGCCTAACCTTCTGTGTTTCCTCTTGCGTCATCGAATCCTTCTTTAAGAGGTCAAACAACTCGAGCTCGTCTTCAGTCAGCCCCTCGCGGACATGCCGCTCCGCTTCTGCCCTCAAATCTTTCGCGTATTTGACGAGTTCTTCGAAATAATTATCAACCGACGAGCTACCGGCATTGTAGGCATCAATGATGCCCTGTAGGCGTTGGGCAAAATCAGTGCGCGTAGTATTTTGTTTGAGCATTTGTTCGACTTTGTTTTGGATGAATGAGCGTAAATCAGCAATTTCGATGTTCTTATACATCGCGTGCTGGAATTCTGCCTTAAGCTTGTCGAAATCGATCTTGCTCAGATCCCAGGTTCGACCAGACTTTATAATGCGATAGACTTCCCTGCTCTCCTTCATGCCGACCGGCTGATCCACGACCAAGCTTTCGTCCAGCAGCTCGCCGACTCGCAGATTCACACCATCAATATCTGTTTGCCCGATGATGCTATCTATAACGCCACGAAGGTATTGAAAGACCGCGACTGAACGAACGACCGGACGGCCAAGCACTTCTGGCTTACAAGCTTCATAAAGGGAAGTGATGGTGTTCTCATAGACGGCAAACGTCTTGCGCCATTCATCATTGCTCAACAACTTGTCAGCATGGGCATTAGTTTCTCTCTAACAGGAGGCTCATCCAAACCTTCCTGCCCCTGTGCATACTCCTTCAATGCCTTCTTCATATTCCTGAAGACGTTGTAGTAATCGATGATCTCGCCGTTCCTCTTCTCAACTCCATTGATCTTCCAAGACGTCACACGGTTCGCGCGCGCAATCGTCTGCATCAAGGTATGGTCCTTCATCGGCTTATCAAGATACAGCGTTGATAAAGGCGGTGCGACGAATCGGGTGAGCCACATCGCACAAACGAAAACCAATTGCAGCGGATGCTCCGGGTCTTTGAAGTTATACTCCACATCATGACCGTGCTCATCCAATCTGTTCATCCGGTCTCGATGCAGCTTGATATCTAACTTTTGCTGGGCGAACCTCTTTCCCTCTTCCGCCTCTTCGCTGACAATCACCGCCATCTGCACAGCTCGCATATATTCGACCTGTTTGTGCAATCGAGCCTTTTCGGCTTCGGAAACCGCTTTCTTGATCTGGCCGAGCAACTCCTTAATTCGGTCCTTCCAGTGCCGCTGAACTTTGTCATACATTTTGACGGCAGTGAACTTGTCTAGCGAGACCACCATGCCTTTACCGAGATAACCGCGTCTGGGGAACTGGCTGACGATGTCCGTCGCAATAGTTTCAAGCCGGTCATCCCGTTTGATCACCTCGATTTCAGCAGCGAACTTCTTTTCCAGTTTAGCCTTCTGTAGCTCATCAAGGTTTTCATCTTCAAGGATTTCGTAGAACTCGTCGCTTAAGTTCTCGTTCTGATTCAGGACCTGCGGTACCCGCTTCTCATAGTAGAGCGGCACCGTCGCGCCATCGTCCATGGATTGCTGGAAGTTATATTCCGAGACGTAATCGCCGAACCACTGATTCGTCTTGCGCTCTCGACCAAGTAAGGGTGTGCCGGTGAAAGCCAGATATTGAGCGTTCTTTAACCCGGCCCGCATGTTTTCCGCGAGGGACTTGTATTGCGTGCGGTGTGCCTCGTCCACAATGACAATAATATCTTTCCGAGGTGAAAGATCGGGATATGTTTTGCCTTTGTCCCAACGGAATTTCTGGATCAGAGTAAAGACCAGTCGCTTGTTTTGACCGAGGAACTTCCGCATCTCCTCGCTGTCTTTAGGCTGTGCGGCTTCAGCTTTGGTGACTGTCCCCGTATGGAGAAAGTTCCGGTAAATCTGCCCGTCCAAGTCTTCCCGATCCGTCACTACGAGGAAAGTGAAGTTGCCGGTCTGCTTCCGAAAGATCTTGCGGGCATAGAAAATCATGGAAAAACTCTTGCCCGAACCCTGCGTGTGCCAAAATACGCCGAGCTTACCCTTCAATTCCTCGCGCTTCAGGAACGTCTCGTAGGCGCGGTTGACACCGATGAACTGGTGATTCTGTGCGATAATCTTCTGACTATCCTTGTAGTAAAGGATAAAGTTCTCGACGTAATCCAAGAGCTTCTGCCGATCGAATAAGCCCGCAATTACACCCTCCAGGCTCGTACCCCTTCTCTTCACCTCTTCCTGGTCAACCTTCTCCTTTTCATCCTCTGCACGGAACCAATTAAAGAAATGCTCCCACTCCGCCGTGATGCTACCGACTTTGGTTTCTATGGCATTCGAGAACACACAAAAGGCATTCGTCAGAAAAAGCTGAGGGATTTCACCCTTGTAATTCGTGAAGTTGTCGTCGAACGCAGTTCTGAGCTTCACATTCGAGTTCTTCAACTCGATGAACACCAGCGGGAGGCCGTTCACATAGAGCAAGACATCTGGGCGGCGATATCCACGCTCTCCTTTAATCCAAAGCTGTGTCACGGCTAGATAGCGGTTCTCATCCGGTCGATTGAAATCAATCAACCGCACGCGCTCCTGCTGCTTCTGACCGTTGGCGTTGTCAAACTCAACTGGAATTCCGTCACGGATAAAGTTGTACACCTCCTGATTTGCGGCCACGAATGACAGGGCCTGACGCCGATCAACCAACTGTTCCAACGCATCGTCAATTGTATTTTCTGGAATGTGCGGGTTTAATCGGATGGTTGCTTGCTTCACGCGATCGACCAGAATGATGTCTCGCTTGTTGGCGCGACCCGAACCGTCGTTTAAATCTCCTGGGTCTTCTGTGTGACAATCCAGCGAGTCGAAGCCGTGCAGGTGCTGAAGCTTCTGCACCAGTGCCTGTTCAATCTGATCTTCGGAAATAAAGTTAGGCATAGGCGGAAGCAGTAGAATCAGGGATCAATTCCTCCGCCATGCTGGGCGGGAACTTGATATCGAGGTGTTTGACCGGGAGCTTGCCGGAAGTGAGCCGCAGAAGAAGTCGGTCGCGAGAAGCGGTTAGCACTTCGTTTGCTCGCAACAGGTTCACAATTTCTGAGAAAAACGTGTCGAAATGCGATTGGTACTTCTCAAGAAGCTTTGTGTCAGGGACGGAGAGCTTAAGCTTCTTGAGAAAACTCCAGTCGGCCCGAGGCATCTTCGTTCCTTTGGATGAGACGTGGGCAAGCTCGATGAACGTATCGCTGAACACTGTGAACAACAAATAGCCTTCGTAAATATTTTCCTTGGGTCGGATGACAATCGTATCGGACGAGCACGCGCCAGAGAAGTGGGCTAGAGCAACCTTGTGCAGGTATGGACGGATTTTTCCAAACAGGATATCCCGTTCCTTAAACAGAAGCTTGTTGCTGTCCACCGTGTCCGCGGTCGCCCATTCTGTGATAGCAATCGAGCGCCGAGGTATGTGCTCCAAGCCGAGATATTTCTCATTGTCTAGCAGGTCCTGCTTTTTGATTCCTTTTTTAATTTCGCTCGCGAAGCTGCCTAGCGTTCGCACTTCCCAACCGCCTGGAACGCCTTTGACGAGTTTCACACTTTCGTGGCCGGGGAACCGGAGGCGGACGAACCATTCTCGGTAGATTTCCTCGGCCAGCTTTTCCAGTAGCGCAATGCGCCGTTTGTTTTTTTCAATCAGCTCATCATACGTCGAGAGAATCGCGGAAATCTTTCGCTGAAAGGGTAGTTCTGGGATTTGAAGTTCCGTATGATTCCTGAATGACGTGTATTGAAACCTTGAAACACCGGTATGCTGGATGTTGAAGACCGCCATGTATCCTGTCCGATACAAGGTCTGAAGCAAGTAGTAGATGAACCGTGGTGAATATTTGCTCGTGTCCAGACGCAGATGTCGACTGAAACTGGCACACAGCACCGGAAAATCTGAGTGATGATCGAAGAAGGACTTCTTCAGGAGTGCGCTTCGTCCGGTTGACTGCGTGGAAGTGCCTCCTGCAGTTTCGAGAATGATATCGCCTGGCTGAAGGCACTTTCGGTCGGCGATGTGGTTTTTGATCCAACGCTTTGGAAAATCCACGGCTGGATTGTCGAGGTCAGCGAAATCAGTTCCCCGAATAATGATTGATTCGCGCGATCCAACGGTCTCTTCGCCGTCTCCCCATTCGCCGTCTTTACTGTCAACAAGAAGCTTTGCGAATGGCGTGTTATTCCAGTTGCTCATGCGTTTCCTGTGATTGCCTTGACGTTCGAGGAGATTGTCCCCTCCAGTATCGAGATCGCACGGTTCAGTACTGAAAGTTCGTCGTCAAGACCAAGGATTTCAGAAATGAACTCCTCCTCCGTCTTCCCATCCTCCTCAATTATCACGCCTACGTAGCGGCCGGGATTCAGAGAATACTCCTGTTCCTTTAAGTCCGCCGGACTGGCGAGTTTGCACAGACCGGTCACGTCTTCGTACTCAGCCTTCGGGAAACGCTCCTGCAACCAGTGGATGTGCCGGTAGAAGATTTCGGCGTTCTTCATTTCCTGGTGCAACTCATCAAGCGCGTTCTTAAGCGCCTTGGTCTTGCGGTCGGTCGCAGTGCGTTTGCCATCAGCCTGCGCCTGCTCCACCTGCTGCTTCTCGTGGTGTCGCACGGTCTTATCCAACTGTTTCAAGCCTTCATGCAGCGCGGCGAAAAAGGGATCGTAGGCTTCGCGCAACTGGTGCTGAGCTTTGTTCTTCTGATCTATCGCCTTATCCCCGGCGTACTTTTCGCGGTATTGGTAGTAGCGGGTCTGAAGTTTGTTGAGACCGGCCCATTGTTTCACGAGTTCGCCAACGGCTTGTTTCCCTGCATCATCATCTAGCACTTCAATCAGATGCGCAGAGACGGGTTCGACGCGGGTCTTGCTCTCGATGAGCCGTTGCATGCCCTCCACGAAATACTGGTCAATGAGTTGCACGAACTTTTTTCTACGGCCTTTGTGTAGCTGGCTGATGATTGAGATGTTCTGGATCTGTTCGTCGGAAAATTCTCGGTGGGCGCGATCAAGCTGGGTGAAGATGTTTCTGGCATCAATGAAGAGGATGAGGTCATCGGCCTTGGCTTTGTCGAAGAACCAGAGCGTGGCAGGAAGCGTTACGGTATAGAACATGTTTGAAGGCAACGTCAGCATGCCGTAGATAAGGTTTTTATCAATTAAAGTCCGGCGGATTTCGGCCTCGGAATGGCGGGCGTCTGAGGCGGAATTCGCCATGACCAATGCCGCGCGGCCCTTTGGCTTGAGCGAAGTAGCAAATAGGTTGATCCAGAGATAATTTGCGTTGGGGACGGTTTCCTTGCCCTGGTCCTTTTTCTTGGCCTTGGATTTCTTTCGTGGAATGCCATACGTATTGAACCGCCTATCCTTCTCTACGCTTTTCAGGCTCACGTCATCCACGTTAAACGGAGGATTTGCCAGAACGTAATCGAACGCGCCAAAGCTATCGAACGCGTCTTCGTAGTACGTGATGGCACGCTTGATTTCACCACGGAGGCCGTTCACAGCAAGGTTCATCTTTGCGAGGTTGATTGTCTCTGGAGTCTTTTCTTGCCCGTATACATATACGCCGCTGTCTGCACCATTGATTAACTCCTTGCGGTGCTCTTCGACAAAGTGAGCCGACTGGACGAACATGCCACCCGATCCGCAAGCTGGATCAAAAACCTTGCCGCCGTGCGGTTCAATCATTTCGACCATCAAACGCACCACGGAACGAGGCGTGAAGAATTCGCCACCCTTCTGTCCTTCGCCACGGGCGAATTCTCCCAGGAAATACTCATAAATTTGCCCGAATAGATCGCCACTGAGATCTGCCGGAATGTTGGAAAATGTTTTAAGAAGTTGGTTGGGTAAATTGCGCGTTTGCTCTGTCTTTGTGAGGGCAAAATATTCGTCTTTCGGAAGAGCACCTTCAAGTTCTGGCTTGTATTCCTCTATGGCTTTCATCGCCTCTTTGAGTGCCTTGGCGATATTCCTTTCCTCGGGGAGCTTCAGGAGATAGTCGTATCGAGCGTGGTCCGGCAAATAAAATCCGCACTTCTCAATAGCGATTTCTGATATCGGCTTCTCTCGACGTGTGCCTTTAAGTTTTTGAAATTCGGCAATGATCTCAGCTTCATGACGGCGGTAATTGTTGTCAGCGAATTTGAGAAATATGATGCCCAATACCGGTGTGGAATAGGCGCTGGGCTTGAGACCAGAATTGGCACGGAGATTATCCGCTGCGCTCCAAAGGTCGGCTTCAAGTTGCTTGAGTTGTTCTTTGTTCATTGAGATTCAGTCTATTCTAGCGGCCAGGAGGGTGGACATGGGCCGCAGAATACCCGTTTCCCTTAGAGAAATCACCCCGCCTTCCGATGAGGGGGGAGACGGTTTCTCTGGTTTGTTTAGTTTGTTTGGTTTATCTGGTTGTTGGGAGACAGAGCGAGACGAGAGACGGTGTATCTCGTTTTTCTGGTTTGTTTGGTTTGTCTTGTTGGCCGGACCGGCAAACCCACCAGACGAACCAAAGAAACCAGAGAAACCAAATAAACAAGAGTGCCCTAGGCGGCGTGAGGGCCTTTCCTCTTTTCCCCTCCCCGAATGGTTTTAGCCAAATCGGCGGAGCTGGCTCCAAGGATTAACAGGGAACTGACCAAGAGATCCATCGACACCGATGGGTCTCCAGCTTCAATTTTAGCCACTCGGGATTGGCTGGATTGAAGTCGTTCGGCAAGCTGGACTTGTGACAGGCCCTGTTTCTTCCGACGGTCCCGGAGACTTTGGCTGAGCGCCAGCTTCATTTCAATGAGGGCTGTATCAGCTTCCGACAGCCCGAGAAACTCCTTCACTGACCCGACAACCCAGCCGGCCGCTTTCAGTCTGGTGCGTTTACTTTTTCTCATGGCTGCCCCCTATCGATTCTGTCGTATTCACGCAGCCTGAGCTTGCAGGCTGCGATAACCGATTGTGGTGTTTGCTGTGTCTTCTTCAGAAACACATCGAGAATGACCACCGCATCAATATCTGCCCTGTATATGATGCGAAACGTGCCGACCTCATCGTTGATCCGCAACTCGTGGCACCGTGGTCCAATGACCGGCATGGGTCGTGAGTGCGGGAGCCCAAGAGATTCCCCCTGCTGCAACAACCTGAGCAAATACCCCGCTTCAAGTCGCGCGGTTTGTGAAAAAGGCGGCGTCTTGACTTCGCCACGCAGCCAGACGAGTGGTCTGTCCCCCTTGCCCATCGTCATACGACGATCCATTGACCAATAGGATCATATGTCATATCTGACATGGCGTCAACTTCCTCGCGAACAATCGTTCCACTGACGAGTGGGTACTCATGGCGTGGACGCTATCATCAGGATTCCTCACTCAGCTCGGAAACGTGCCAAGAATACCCGTTTCCCTTAGAGAAATCACCCCGCCCATTTGAGGAAGTTCTGAGTTATGAGTTCTGGGTTCTGAGTTATCTGGGCCAGTACTGAGATGTCGGTGAAGGACTGAGGGGGTCTGTCAGGTCTGTCTGGTCTGTCTGGTTGGTCTGGTCTATTTGGCTTGTCTTGTTGGCTGGACCGGTAAACCCGACAGGCGAACCAAAGGAGCCAGCTGAACAAGAGAGACGAACGACGGCGGGTGAGGCGAAGAGCAGCTACTTGGTGACAGGATGACTTGCGGACTCGATGGCGGCGAGGATCTTGGCACGGGATTCGGCATTGAATTCGTGCCCGTAGAGTTGCGTGAACAGAGCTCGGCGAATTTCGGCAGGCGATGCATGCGGATTCTGATCCAAAATGCCAGCCTGCATCATCGCCTTCGCAGCATCGAACATTGAGCAACCCATCTTGAGCCGCTCCTCGCCGGATCGTTCCATGATCATGGCCCGATAGTGTGACTCTATGTCAGGGGATGTATCATTCATAGCCCCACCGTCTGAGATGCCGGCCCCTTCCAATCGCGCTGTCACAGATTGTAGAACGTCTAGCTCGTCGCTCACTGGCAGACTTCACTCCCCTTCTCGCCGTCGTTGATGCCAAAGAATACGCTTTTCATGCTGGGAAATCACCCCGCCTTTCATGGGACGTGAGATGTAAAAGGTGAAACGTTAGGCGTAAGGGGGACATGGCAAGACGAGCGGGAGTGGCGGGAAACACACGACGGGCGATCTGCAGGCATCCGGTCGAGTGGAGGCTCGCATCGAGTCCCAACGGAGGTATCGAGGGAGAAAAGAGGAGGAGGAAGCCTAGCAGGCTACGGAAAAACTATTGCGGTACACCAGAACTTCACTAGCCTGCACATGTAGAGAAATGGGGGAATGTCCGGCAGGATGTTCAAAAAGTCCGTCCAGCAAGGCCGAAGGCTAGCGATCACTTAATAAAGCGTGGTTGGGACAATCTCAGCTGGGCGCGAATGCCTTCTAGTTTTTTTCCTACTTCGCCCTTGGGGGAGTAGCCAGACTGTCCTTCACTGCGCGCATCGGACGAGCACCGTATTATCGTGCGCGTTCTGCGAGCACAAAGGATGGTCTGGCTGCTCCCCCTCCTTTTATTGAATGCCTGCCTGGCGTTGTAGCCACCTGACATACTTTACAATCTGATCGACATCTGCTGGGGTCACGGCGTCGATCTTCGGCATGTTGCCGAATTCCCAATGATGCGACCTGACACCGTTGGCCGCAGCATATTGGAAGGCCTGATCCCCATGATGGTTCGGCTCATAGACCTTATGCACTAGCGGAGGTCCGTGGTCGGTTCCTACTGCTTGTTTCCCATGGCAGAGTGAACAGTTCGCGTTGAATTTGGTTTCGCCTGTTTGGAACTCAGCCGGCACAGGCCCGCCTCCGACCGAGGGCGGCTTGGACGGGGCCGAGGAATCGCAAGCCGCGAGGAGACCCAGCCCCAGCAAACACACTCCGATCTGAAGTTTTGATGTCATAGGAATTTTCATGGAATCAGTACCTCTGATCTTGTTCATTTGGTCTGTTCGGTCTGTCTGGTTTGGTTGGTTGGTTGCATGAGACTAACTAGATGAACCGAGAGACCGGACTTGTCCCACATGCGTGAACCATCGAAGTTCCAGAAATATCACTACAGGATGTTCAAACAGGATGGTCAGCAAGGCCGCAGGCGAATCGAAACCAGAGGCGTACCCTCAGGGGTACGTTGAGGATTTCGATGAGCCGAGAACGACGCTGGCCGCCTGTTTCAACATCCTGAGGTTATCGCATATGCGATGGGATCCACAACCCCAGCCTTCGCAAATCCTTCCCGTCTAATCACGCAACTATCGCATCGTCCACAAGCCAGGTCTCCCACCGGATCGTAACAACTATGGGTCAAATGAAACGGGACATGGAGTTCAATCCCTCGCCGAATGATTTCCGCTTTCGTCAGCATCAGCAAAGGAGCTTTGACATGGAGTGGTGTCCCTTCCATGCCGGCCTTCGTGCCTTCCTTCATCGCGGCTTCAAACGCGCGAATGAAATCAGGCCGGCAGTCCGGATAGCCGGAATAGTCGAGCACGTTTGCGCCAAAATAGATGAGAGACGCTCCCACGGCTTCAGCATGCGCTGCCGCAATCGAGAGAAAGATGAGATTCCGCCCCGGCACATAGGTGACAGGAATGCTCTGGCGACGTTCGTTGCCCGGTCGGTCTTTGGGCACTGCCGCAGGGCCGGTGAGCGCCGACCCGCCGATGGCGCGAAGATCCAGATTCATCACCAAATGGTTCGCCACGCCCAAGACGGCTGCGACTTGCCGAGCCCGCTCCACTTCCACCGCATGACGCTGTCCGTAGGCCATCGTGAGGAAGAAGAGCTCGCAGCCCTCTCGCTTGGCGATGGCCGCCGTGACGGTGGAATCCAGCCCTCCGCTGGCTAAGACAACTGCTCGATTCCCTGTCCGCGTCATCGATTCCACTCTCGCATGCGGCATAGGATACCAAGCACGGTCACAGAACACGAGCCTCGCCTAACGAAGGAAGAGACAGGCGCATGACTGACGGGATGTGGTAGGGATAGGACTGATTGCGTGGAGAAATAGCTAGTCGCGATCTTCTTCTCGCTCGATTTTTTCCAGCAGTTCTTCTTTCGACTGACACTCGACGCAAAGCTTCGCAAACGGAACGGCTTCCAATCTCCGCTCACTGATCTCTACGCCACATTCCGCGCAGATGCCATAGGTGCCCTCGTTGAGTCTCGTCAACGCTTCATCGATAGCCTGCCGGCGGCGATTGCGCATTTCCATCAAGGAAATGCCCAGCTCGCGATCGAGATCCATGAGGGCTTGATCGCCGACGTCGCGTGCGGACTCAAGCCGCCGCTGTTTATCCTCTATTAGGGATTGGCCCAGACTCCCCTCAATCTCTTTGATAATTTCCTGGCGCTTCCGCATCAACATCTGATGGAGGACTTGGCGGCGGCGCTCTCGGTCTTCTCGTTCTTTAGCCGATTCTTTCGGTTTGGCAGCTAGGGGAGAGACAGTCATGCTGATAGGTTTTTCGGGGGCCACAACTGGAGTGCGTTTTGGTTTGCTCGCTGGTTTCTCGATCTTCGCCCGCATCTTGGCTTTCGCTGCCGGTTTCTTCTTGGCGGGGGTTTTTGTTGCCATGGCGGATACTACTCCTGTGATGAACGTCGAATAGCCGAAAAAGTTCGGCATTCATAGCACGGCACTCCCGTCTTTTACAAGCGGTTGTGGGGAAGAGGCTGAAAGGGGCTAAGGATAGAGGATTGTCGAATGGATAGGATAGCCGACCAGTTTATCTCGACCCTTAAGGCCCTGGAGCTCGACGAGAAAATCGAGCCCGGCGATCTCGCCTCCCAACTGTCGAACAAGCGACACCGTTGCGGCTGCCGTGCCCCCGGTGGCCAGCAAGTCGTCCACGATCAGCACCCGCTCTCCCATAGCAATCGCATCGCGGTGGACAGCAAGGGAGTTTGAACCGTATTCGAGGCTGTATTTGACTTCAAAACTGTCGGCGGGCAGCTTGCCGGGTTTTCGGACTGGAACGAACCCGGCGTTCAACCGGTTTGCCAGCATCCCACCGAAAATGAACCCGCGCGACTCGATGCCGATGACTTTGGCAATCCGTTGTCCCTGATAGTAGGCGGTCAATTCATCGGTAATCGATGACAGGGCGCGGGCGTCTTTGAGCAGCGTGGTGATATCGTAGAAGAGAATGCCGGGCTTGGGGAAATCGGGAACCTCACGAATGAGGGCGTGATAGTTGATGGGGGGCATCGATCAGAGCAAGTCGGCTTGTGTCATGGTTCTACGTTCAATGGTATGGCGCAAACGAGCCAAGGCTGCCATTTCAATCTGCCGGACCCGCTCACGGGTCAACCCCATCTCCCGGCCGATCTCCTCCAACGTCTTGGCCTCACTCCCGTCGAGCCCAAAGCGCGACATGATAACTGATTGCTCCTTCTCAGGCAACTCCTGCACCCACTCCATCATTTCCGCCCGACGCATCACCCCCTCGGCTGTATCGGCAGGCGAGACAGACGAAGGATCCTCAATCACATCGCGCAAGAAGGTATCCTCGCCCTCATTGAGGGGACTGTCCAAGGAACAGGTTGTACGGACCACTTGCTTGAGATCCAACACCGTTTCGTCGGTCGTCTTCATCCGTGCCGCGACTTCCGACGCAGTCGGTTCTCGTCCGAGTTCCTGAACGAGCTGCTCCGACTTGGCAAGATAACGATTCAGCCGCTCGACCACATGCACCGGCAACCGCACGAGCTTTCCCTGATTGATAATTGCTCGTTCGATGTATTGCCGGATCCACCAGGACGCGTACGTACTGAAGCGAAAGCCGCGCTTATAGTTGAATTTTTCGACGGCCTTGATCAGCCCAAGATTGCCCTCCTCGATGACATCGGAGAAGGGGAACCCTCGATGCATATATCGCTTACCGATGCTGATTACCAGACGGAGATTCGACTCGATCATCTCCTGGCGGGCCTGCTCGTCTCCCGCCATGACCCGCTTGCCCAGCTGTTGCTCTTGCTTAAATGTCAGCAAGGTCGAGTGGCGGATCTCGCGCAAGTAGCACTTGAGGGTATCCAATCCTTCGGAGCGGCGACTCGGCTTTTCCTCGTCGACGGGCGACTCGCTCGCACCGGACGACATGGTCGTGCCCTCGTCGTCATGGTCGACGGCATGCCGGCGCGCTTCGCCCAGATCGTGTAACTCTTCGCCGCCTCGCGCCATACGTTCCGTCGCTCCTAACGAGTTTCCTCAGTACCACACGTGAAAGTCTGAAAAACGCCCTGTTGCTGGACTCCACTCCACTTCAACGGCTGTCACTCGCGAGGCCGGCGGCCCAGTCTTTACGTCTTCGATCAGGATCAAGATCTGGTCTTTGGGGCCTTCAACTTCAAGTTCGACTCGTCCATCATCGAGATTCCTAACACCACCGCAGAGTCCTCGTTGCGATGCGACGCGAGCCACAAATGCTCGGTACCCGACTCCTTGGACCTTTCCCTTCACAAACAGCTTCGCTCGGAGAACTGCCGGTTCTAGGGGTTCGGCCATAGACTCAGACAGACCGCGCATTATCAACGATGCCTATCCAACGAACGGATACTCTCACACCTCTGTAGAGGCGTCACGTGTTTTGCGATTCCGCGCGAGTGAATGTCGCACAACTATTCTGAAACCGGGAAAGGAAATGCTGTAGGAGATTTAATGCGTATCCTGCTAGCGAAATTATTCCAACATGCGTGTGCTGGAACGTCACGAATAATGGCTGGAGAGATTGTTCCGTGTCGCGGCACGAGCAAGCTTGGTTTGGTATTGGAAGAGAAGACTCTGAAGGGTTTATCCGCCCGCATCAGATTCGATAAAGCGAAAATGAGCGGGCGGCACGAGCAAGCTCTGTTTGGTCGGGGCGAGAGGATTCGAACCTCCGACCCCTGCGTCCCGAACGCAGTGCGCTACCGGGCTGCGCTAC
>JACQEY010000234.1 GCA_016200355.1 Nitrospirota bacterium | reverse complement strand
GCTGACTTGGCGGCCGGCTATCAGGAAGCCATCGTGTCTGTCTTGGTCGAAAAATCCTTTGCCGCAGTTCGATCATCCGGTGTTCGTGCGATGGCGGTTGTCGGAGGGGTGTCTGCCAATTCTGGATTACGTGCGCTGCTCCAGCAACGAGCTGCGTCCGAGGACTTGCAGCTCAGTCTTCCTCCACTGGCTTACTGTACCGATAATGCGGCAATGATTGCAGCAGCAGGAAAGCAAGCTCTTCTGGCAGGGTTTCGCGCACCCCTGGACATCGATGCCCAAGCTTCACTGGCTTCATCCTTCGCAACGCCGATCTAACCCGACGACTATAAGGAAACGACGCCCATTCCAGACATTCACGGACAAGTTCTCGGCCTCCGCGCCGGCCAGCTCACCATGCTTGAGCGGCTCTATCGCCGGCGTATGCCCGTAGATGAAGTCCTATCGGCAGAAGCGGCAAAAACCCTCGCACAATTCACGCATGAGATTCGGCGCCCGATCGGCCTGGTCATCACCAGGCGCGGAGTTGTTCAAGACGTCCTGGTCGGCGCCGGTACTGAGCCATCGCCGACCACTCTGGCCACCTTTCGCGCAAGTCCACGATCTCTGCGGGGCCTTCGCCTCATACGCTCCCATCTAAAAGAACAGCCCCTAACTCAAGAAGACCTCACGCTACTGGGTCTGCTCCGACTCGATATGATCGGAACGATGACCGTTACGCCCAAGGGCGAACCAGGTTTACTCTCCCTGGCCCATCTGAACCCACCCAGTCCTCATGGTCAGCTGTATACGCTCCTGAAGCCCACTCTGGTACATCAATGTCCTGTGAGCTTCGAGACATTCATTCGCGAACTGGAGGCAGATCTTCAACATCAGAGTGGCTCACACACGATGGCTCAGGGGCAGACCGCCATCCTCGTAAGCGCCTCGCCCAAGAGTAAGGCCGAGCAAGAAGAACGCCTCGCCGAATTGGCAGAACTGGCCTCCTCGGCGGATCTCACGGTGATCGACCGTTTAGTGCAACGCACACAGAGCGGCCATCATCGGTTCCAATTGGGAAGCGGCAAACTCAAGGACGTGCTGATGCAAGCCATGCAAAAAGGTGCGGACCTGCTTATCTTCGATCAAGATTTAGCTCCTGCACAGCTGCGCGCCATTGAGGAGATCACGGATCTCACGGTCATCGATCGGACCCAACTGATTCTTGATATCTTTGCACAGCGGGCGCATAGCCGAGAAGGCAAAGTGCAGGTTGAATTGGCGCAACTCCGTTATTTGCTCCCTCGTCTCTCCGGTCAGGGCACGAGCCTCTCACGCTTGGGCGGTGGCATCGGCAGCAGAGGTCCCGGTGAAACGAAGCTCGAAACGGATCGCCGTCGCATTAGAGAGCGCATCGACCATTTGGATCGGGAAATCGAGGGCTTTGCTCGTCACCAAGACCAACGGCGATCGCGCCGCGAACGACAGCCCTTCCCAGTCTTGTCAATTGTGGGCTACACGAACGCAGGTAAGTCAACATTGCTTAACGTCTTAACGAACAGTCAGGTAAGCGCAGCCTCACGCGTCTTTGAAACGCTCGACACCACCAGCCGCAGACTGCGTTTCCCGCATGGCAGGGAAGTTATCATCACTGACACGGTGGGATTTATTCGCGACCTACCCAAAGATCTTCTCGCAGCCTTCAGAACGACGCTGGAAGAATTGCGCGATGCCGACCTCCTCATACATGTGGTCGATGCAGGGGCAAAAGATCTGGACACTCATATAGCAGCAGTCGACATCGTGCTACAAAGCCTTGCTCTCGACCAGCTTCCGCGAGTCCTAGTGTTCAATAAGTGCGACCGACTTCCGTCCGCGCAAGCGGAAGCCCTCTGTCGACGCTACGGCGCGATCGGGATCTCGGCTCTGAACCCAGAGACCTTGTCCCCATTGATTCAGCACCTTGAAGAACGGCTGGCCTTGCTTGTTCCTCCTGACGGTTCTTCCAAGAAATCTGCAGCCTCGATGCCCACGCTTGCATCTCGTCCGTAACCCGCTGCACAATTGGCCCATTCTGGTACCATCCATGACAACGAAATCTCTGCCATCATCGGATTATCGGAAGCGTCTCCGCGAGATTGCAAAGACGCTCCAGCACACCATGCCAAGCCCGAAGATGGAGCTCGACCATCGTTCGCCTTGGGAATTGCTCGTGGCCACGATCCTCTCCGCCCAATGTACCGACCAGCGAGTCAACCAGGTCACTCCATCGCTCTTTCAGCATTATCGGAGACCAGCAGAGTTGGCTGCGGCGCATCTTCCTGAACTCGAACAGCGCATTCGTTCCACTGGTTTCTTTAAGAATAAAGCGAAACATCTCGTCGCCTGCGCCAAAGCTGTGACCGAGCACTTCAGTGAGCAGGTTCCGCACACGATGGAAGAGTTGATCTCTTTGCCGGGCGTCGGTAGAAAGACGGCAAATGTCATTCTCGGGACTGCTTTCAGCCAGCCCAGTATCGTCGTCGATACCCATGTAAAGCGCGTAGCGAAGCGACTTGGATTGACCAGATCCGACAATCCAGACCTGGTCGAACAAGACCTGCAGCAGCTCCTGCCGAAATCCCAGTGGACGGCTGTCTCGCAACGACTACTACTGCATGGCCGCTATGTCTGCCTTGCCAGAAAACCCCAGTGCGCCACATGTTCGGTCTACCGGCACTGCCCATGGAAAGAGAAAGGTCTCCAATGATTCGTAGCATGACCGGTTTCGGACGACGGCAGGCCCCCTGGCAGGATGGATTCGTGACGGTGGAAATGCGCTCCGTCAACCATCGCTTTCTAGAAATTGCCTGCCGGCTACCCAGGCCGTTAAGCCCTCTGGAAGACTCCTTCAAGAAAGCCATTCAGCAGCGCTGTACCCGTGGGCGCATCGACATCACGGTGACGGTCCAGGCAGGCAAAGGCCGAGCCGAAAATGTCATTCTTGACCAATCCCTCGCGAAACAGTACCATCAGGCCCTCCGGACTCTCAAGAAATCCCTGAAGCTGAGCGGCTCTATCGATCTTGCGCTAATGGCTGGACTACGCGACGTGCTGTCGGTATCGGATCAACCGACGGAAGACCCGAAACTAGCGAAGATCGCCCAACAACTGACGACTCAGGCACTGACGGATCTTGAGGGAATGCGAACGCACGAAGGGAAAGCCCTCGCAGAGGATATGAGCGCGCGGATTCAGACGATCCGTGGACATAAGGCTCTTGTCGCTGCACGGACTCCTCTACTGGCTCAGGAGATCTTTGACAAAATGAAGGGTCGTGTGGAAAAACTACTGGGATCGGAAATCCCCGATCCTCCCCGGCTGTATCAGGAGTTGGCGGTGTACGCAGATCGTGGTGATATTACGGAAGAAATAGTCAGATTGGACTCGCATATGATACAGTTTGAGCAGACGCTCAACCGCGCAGACTCTGTGGGCAAAACACTCGATTTCCTACTTCAGGAAATTGGGCGGGAAGTCAACACGATCGGCTCGAAAGCCAACGACGCGGAAATTGCCGGTCACGTGGTCCAAATGAAGGCCGAACTAGAACGCATTCGCGAACAGGTCCAAAACGTCGAATGAATTCAGCCACCACGACCAGCTCCACGGTGCCGGCATCCGGCCCCCCAAGGTCTTCGACGGATCGGCGGGGAATTCTTTTCATTATCTCCGCGCCCTCCGGGACGGGGAAAACCACGCTCTGCAAGCAACTCACAACGAACCTTCTCGGACTATGGCATTCAATTTCCTATACCACAAGAACGCCGCGGCCAGGCGAAACGCATGGACACGATTATTTCTTCATTGGAGAAGAGACATTCCGAGAGATGATCGCGCGAAATGAATTTGTCGAGTGGGCTCATGTGTACGGACATCTCTATGGAACTCCGTGGAAATCGCTGACCGAGAAGATCGATCAGGGGATCGATGTGTTACTGGAGATCGATGTGCAAGGAGCGATGCAGGTCAAGAAACGATTCGAGGATTCGGTGTCAATCTTTATTCTTCCTCCCTCGATGACTGTGCTCCGGGCCAGGCTCCAAACCAGGGCGTCCGATACCGCGGAAGAGATTCAACGGCGACTGCACAAAGTGAAAGAAGAGGTGTGGAGCTACCGGGAATACGCCTATATCGTTAGAAACGAAGATCTCGGACGATCTCTTCGCGATCTCGAAAGCATCTTCTGGTCGGAACGTTTGAAGACAAAACGGTTGAATATGACGTGGCTCGAGAACAATTTCATTCTTGACGATGAACAGAAAACCGAAGATCGCAAAGATCTTCCCTAACATAAAGGAGTACCGCATCCATGATCGACATGTTGAGACTCTTGCCCCAATACACAGCAGGCGAATTTGACTCGCGCCACCGGCTGGCGATCATCACGGCCCAGCGGGCAAAGCATATTGTCCAGGGCTCACGTCATGCCGCCTCGCGCTTCACCAAAGAAACGACCATCGCCCTTGATGAAGTCCTCCGGGGACAAATCACATACCTCGTCGGCCAAGAAGCGCGGGATGCCATGAAGGAGGCGAAGCGCGGCAAGGAAGGCGAAATGGAGCGCATAGCCTTGATGACCGGCGACGATGCGAAGGAAATCAAGAAAGAACTGAGCGTCTATGTCGACGATTCCCCGAAGCCAGTGGTGGGAGAGAGCGAGGAGTAAGAGGAGCCCTTGTTGATGATCTCTGACTCCAGTGAACCGACGTTGATCGGGAAGCAGATCGTGCTTGGCGTGACCGGCAGCATCGCGGCCTATAAGGCTGTCGCATTGCTCAGGACCTTGCTCCGTGAAGGAGCGGTGGTGCACGTCGTGATGACGCAATCGGCCACGAAATTCGTCACCCCGCTGACGTTTGAAGTGCTTTCCGGCCATCCCGTTTCGACAGATGTGTTCGAATCGCATCAAGAGATGAAACACTTGTCATTGCCCGCACAGGCAGATGCCATTGTCATTGCTCCGGCCACGGCCAATTGTCTTGCAAAGGCCGCGTTGGGACTGGGCGACGATCTCCTCTCGACTATGCTCCTTACGGCACAGTGCCCGTTGATTATGGTTCCCGCAATGGATGGAGGAATGTGGATACATCCATCTGTCCGAGAACATGTAGGGACGCTGCGCGCGAGGGGAACGATCGTGGTGGACCCGGAAATTGGCCCGCTCGCTTCCGGACAGATCGGCCAAGGCCGCTTGGCAGAGGAAAGAAAAATTCTGGAGTCAGTTCTGGCGGCGCTGGCACCACAGCGCGATTGGCAAGGGCAACGGGTGCTGATCTCGGCTGGCCCGACGCAAGAACCGATCGATCCGGTACGCTTTATTTCAAATCGCTCTTCCGGCAAGATGGGCTATGCCATCGCCGAAGCTGCCCAGGCAAGAGGAGCCCAGGTGGTCCTTGTCACCGGTCCCACAACTTTACCGACTCCGAGAGGGGTCGAGGTCGTTTCGGTAGTTACCGCTGAAGAAATGTTGAAGGCCCTAACTGCGCGGCTTGCATGGTCCACCACAGTCATCATGACCGCCGCCGTGGCGGATTTTCGTCCCGCGCACCCTGCCTCACAAAAGATTAAGAAACAGGGACGAATCACCCAGACGCTCGATCTCGAACAAACCACTGACATTCTGGCATCCCTATCTGCCCAACGGACCACGCAACTCATGGTTGGCTTTGCCGCTGAGACCAACGATTTGATCGCCCATGCGAAAGATAAGCTGAAGGCGAAAGGGCTCGACCTTATCGTCGCAAACGATGTCACGATAGAAGGAGCCGGATTCGGCAGAGATCAGAACGTAGCCGTATTGATCGACCGGCAGGGGGGCATGACAGAACTGCCCCTGATGCCAAAACGAGCACTTGCCGACGCGATCTTGAACCGGGCGCACGCATTGCTCCACACCAGACAAACCACCCAGGCTCCGAAGCCAGTTGCAGGGGGCCGCTAGCAGCCCATGGCTCAGAATCAGCACGCCGCCGAGAGCGCCTTGGAAATCGATCGACTGGCTACCCAGTTGGCCAAAGATCCACACTCGAAGGTTTTTATGCCCTTGGCCGAAGAGTATGGAAAAGTCGGCATGTGGCAGGAAGCCGCAGGCGTCCTTGAAGATGGCCTGAAACTCAACCCCGGCTTCATTACCGCCATGGTCGCGCTCGGGCGTGCCTATGACCACATGGGTCAGGCCACGAAAGCCAAGGCCATTCTGGAAGAATCCGTCAAGTTGAGTCCCGAAAACCTGCGCGCGCACCGGACCCTGATCAAGATTTACCAGAGCCAGGGGCTGAACGAGTCGGCACTGCAATCCTGTGCCATTATCCTCACGGTCAACCCGCGTGATGAAGAAGCGCGCTCAGTTCAAGCTGCTTTAGGCGGACCGCTGAAACACAAGAAGGAACCGGAACGGCCAAAACCGGTGGCTTCAGCCATAGATGATCTCTCCACCCAAACGGCAAATGCACCACCCGATCCTGCCGAACTCACAGTCTCTGTCACGAAGACAAGTATAGTACCAGACCTGATGGCCTCAACAGTGGACGAATTGGAGATCACTTCTGTCGAGCCCATGAGTGTGCAAGCATTTCTTATGGAGACGGCCCTCTCCCCTCAGGATCGGACCGGGGAACACCCTATGGTCGCGGAGCCGGATTTCCGAGCCGCGAACACTGTGGAGACGCCCCCTTCATCGCCTCATGCTGAAGTTGTCGCACAGCTGGAATCATGGCTTCGTAGCATCAAATCACGTCGTCACGATCGTGACACAATGAACGGGCCACACTCCAAGGTTTCTTAATACTTTTCACACGTTTGACCGGTCTAAGGCGGACTGCTACAATGCCGCCCTGCTGGACACTGTCATGTGGAATCGTCATCGCATATCCAGTATGTGAATAAAACGACATGCTACGAATACGAGTCTTACACGGTCCCAATCTCAATCTTCTCGGGACTAGAGAGCAGTCCATATACGGCACCCTGTCCCTCGACGCCATGGACTCAGCCATCACGAAGTTGGCGGAGGAGCTGGCTGTGAAGGTGGACCTCCGCCAGTCGAATAGCGAGGGAGAACTTGTCACCTGGATTCAAGAGACTCGGACGGGATACGATGGGATCATCATTAACCCTGCCGCCTATACGCACACCAGCGTCGCAATCCGAGATGCCATTGCGGCGGTCGGTCTGCCGACCGTTGAAGTGCATCTGTCCAATATTTATCATCGGGAAGAGTTTCGCCACCAGTCCTATATCTCAGGAGTCGCAATCGGACAAATTTCAGGATTAGGCCCGACCGGCTATCTTCTTGCACTCCGTGGGCTGCACGACTATCTGACCACATCCCGACGCCAGAAGAAGATTTCCGCACCGGCGGCATCGCGACGGGCGGCAAAAGGAACGAGATAATTGCAGCGCTGGTCCAACGACCGGCTTACAGTTTGAAGGGAGTATCGAGTGATTTCCACAACCGATTTTCGCGGTGGAGTGCGCCTCATGGTGGATAACCAGCCTTTTTATATCGTTGAGTTTCAACATGTAAAACCCGGCAAGGGTGGAGCCTTCGTACGCACCAAGCTCAAGAGCTATCTTTCAGGTAATGTCCTGGATCGTACCTTCCGATCCGGAGAACGGTTTGAGGAACCTGATCTCGAAGAACGGACTATGCAATTCCTCTATGCGACCGACGATGCCTATACCTTTATGGACACGGAGACCTTTGAGCAACTGACGTTCGAAAAGGGCAAGCTCGGCGGAAATGCGGACCTCTTGAAAGAAGACATGACGGTAAAAATCCTCGTGTATGAGCATCGCCCAATCGACGTCGAGTTGCCCAACTTCATCGAACTGAAAGTCAGCGATACCGAGCCGGGTTTTCGTGGCGACACCGCCACGGGCGGCACCAAGCTTGCGACCCTTGAAACCGGTGCCACCATTAAGGTTCCGCTCTACTTGGAAACAGGGACCGTCATTAGGATCGATACCCGTACGCGAGAATATGTGGAGCGTGTTCGGTGAGCAAACGGACCTCCAGTAAGGCGAAGAAGGGTGGGAAACCGATTATTCTCCCGCAGGCCTTTACCGCAACTCAAAGCGGGCAGGGGACATCCTTGCTCTCAGGACAACAGACCAAACAGATCCAAGAACTGATCGATTTACTCAAAAAGAACAACCTGACAGAAATGGAGCTGGAGTGCGAAGGCATCAGAATTCGCGTGCGGTATGAAACTGGGCTCAGAACGATTACCGCTGCGGTTTCTGAGCAGGGGACAGCCGTCGCAACCTCCACCGCTCAACTGCCTGCCGCAACAGGCACAAAGACCGAAGATACGACAGGCATGATCACCATCGCGTCCCCGATCGTTGGGACGTTCTATCGATCCCCCTCGCCGGAGGCCGACCCCTATGTTGACGAAGGCGATTATGTGAAAAAGGGACAGGTTCTGTGCATTGTCGAAGCGATGAAGTTGATGAACGAAATCGAATCGGAGGTGGATGGTCGGGTCATGAAAATTCTGGCCGAAAGCACCAAGCCGGTAGAATATGGACAGGCGCTCTTTCTTGTCGATCCAACAGCCACTCGCTGACCTTCTTCCCGCGGCCCACATCGGAGTACTCGCGTGTTCAAGAAAGTGTTGATAGCCAATCGTGGTGAGATCGCACTCCGCGTCATTCGAGCCTGCAAGGAGCTCGGCATTAAGACCGTGGCGATCTTTTCCGAGGCCGATGCAGCGAGCCTTCATGTACGCGCAGCCGACGAGAAGATCTGCGTCGGACCTCCCGACGCGGCTCTCAGCTACAGAAATATTCCCAACGTCCTGAGCGCGGCGGAGATCACCGGGGCGGACGCCATCCATCCCGGCTACGGGTTCCTCTCCGAGAACGCCCATTTCGCTGAAGTCTGCGAGTCCATCGGCGTCAAATTCATCGGCCCCACGTCTGAACATATCGCTCTTTTGGGCGACAAAGCTAAAGCGCGCGAAATCGTCGCCCGCCGAGGATTACCCGTCACGCCAGGCAGTCCCGGCGAGCTGAAGAGCGAACAAGCAGCCTTCGATGCCGCTGGCAAGGTCGGCTATCCCGTCATCATTAAAGCCTCGGCTGGTGGAGGAGGACGCGGCATGCGCGTCGTCAATAAAGCCGAAGACCTCGCTCGCGCGTTTCAAGCCGCGCAAGCGGAGGCAAAGACTACGTTCGGCAACGACGCCGTCTACCTAGAACGGTATTTTCTCGATCCCCGCCATATCGAAGTGCAGATCATCGCCGACCATCGTGGGCATGTCGTGCATCTCGGCGAGCGCGACTGCTCGATCCAGCGCCGGCATCAGAAGCTGCTCGAAGAGACGCCGTCGCCCGCCGTCGATGAAAAACTCCGCCGGGAAATCTGCCGCGTTGCCGTCGAAGCCGTTAAAGCCGTGCATTACCGGAATGTCGGTACCGTCGAGTTCCTGCTCGACAAGGACCACAACTTCTTCTTCATGGAAGTGAACACCCGCATACAGGTGGAGCACGCCATCACCGAAATGGTGACCGGCATCGATCTCATCAAGGAACAAATCAGGCTCGCCGACGGGCAGTCCCTTTCGTTCAAACAGCAAGACGTCAAGCTCAGCGGACACAGCATCGAATGTCGCATCAACGCCGAAGACCCGGAAAAATTTACACCGTGTCCTGGCATGATCACCAGATACAGCGCGCCAGGCGGATTCGGTGTGCGCGTCGACTCGGCCATGGAATCGAACATGATGGTCGCTCCGTTCTACGATTCGATGATCGCCAAGATCATCACCCATGGCCGGGACCGGCAGGAATCCATCGCCCGCATGCGCCGAGCCCTCGACGAATTCGTAATCGAAGGCATCAAGACGACCATTCCGCTGCACAAACGCATCCTCAACGACCCCGACTTCCAAAAGGGACACGTTTCGACCATCTTCCTCGAACGCTTCCTCGCCAGTTAGCGCTGCTTCTGACACCGTCAGATAGCCATTCGCAAATCTGCCTGGCCCGCATTATTCATGAAGATTCTGCTGAAAGCGCGGATACGCGGCTGTGACGAGCAGTCTCGCCGTTCAATCCTTCGGCATACTGCACGAGTATGCCGAAGGGCTTCACGTCTCCGAATGTGGTCTCGCTTCGCGTCCGCACGCTTTCGCGACGAACCTTCATGAATAGTGCAGGCTAGCACTCCTCTCATGGCTGGACTACCGCGGAGTGATTGTTACCTGTGGAATTTTTTACAGCACCCCACATCGAGATGCCTGATTCAAGTAAGAATTCAGTGTAGAAACACGGCTGAATCAGCGATGGTGGGAGAAAACAAAAATCGATTCGTCAAGCCACAAAATATGGGGGCTCAATTGGGCAGGACACAATGCCTACTTCTTAGGCAAACCGCTGCGAGGTCTCTCAGCGCAGGTCATTTTCATCGAGACAACCCTCTCATCCACAGAGTTACCCACAGAAGCTGTGGAACAGAACCTCTGCCAAAGGGTAGACGATTGAGACAGGCGGGATAGGCAGGACGGGTTCACCTAGTTGATCAGGTTTTTTTATCTATCTGATCGATTTGGTTAACCAAACACACGAGACAAACCAAATAATGGTCTTCTTCTGCTGGGGAACATGCTCAGTATCCTGTGAGAGGGGAGTACCGTATGCTACTTCGCCGTTTTTTCAGATCCCTTCTCCGTGATCTTCTTGACGGCATTTCCAATCGCAGACCCGATCTTGGGAATCTCTTTCTCGACATTCTTTGCCGCGCTCTTCAGCCCTCGCCCAAGATCGTCTACAGTGAGGCCTTTGCTCTCCTCTGTGCTGCGCTTGTCGGCAGAGGTCGATGAGGCTGCTGCCTGTGTGAGCCCTACGACCAAGAAGACCGCGATGATGATGACCGTCTTGTGCATGAAACACCTCGCTGTAAAAGAAACTATACCACGAAGGCACGCAAGCATTGCCCTTCCAGAAGCAAATACAGTACGCCTCAATCTTTATATTCTCTGAAGGGTGGCGTGCTTTCTTACGGAGAAAGGGATATTCTTCCGCGGCCCGTTAGCCCGGATTACTCATGAATGCCACCACAAGGCGTTCATGACCGTAGCTCTCCGGGCGAGCGGATCGGATCACTTAACAGATGATATTCATGAATCGTCCGGGCTAGAGACCCCTATGCAGGCAACACCTCGATTGATCCCTCTGCCGCTTTACACACAAGTGCTCATCGCCGTGGCCTGTGGCGCGTTGCTTGGAGTGGTCTTTGGTCAAGAGCCCTATCTGGGGGGCCTGCGCAACGAGCATCTGGGCTGGCTCGGTCTGCTGCTCGTCACGCTGCTGAAGACCCTCACCATCCCGCTCATCTTCTTTGCGATCCTCGATGCGCTCATCCGCACCAGCCTCCCGCTACGTCAGGGGACCAAGCTACTCCTCATCTGCCTCGTCAACGTCTCCGTGGCCATGACAATCGGTCTAGTGATCATGAATACCTGGCAGCCAGGCCTGGCCTGGTTGGGCCACGTCGACGAATTGCTGAACGTCGTACCAAGCCCCAAGCCATCGGCAGGCGCCACCGCAACAGTGCAGACCGGGACAGAGAGTCCGATCGAATACCTTGCGTCCTATATCCCCCGCACCATCATGGCGCCGTTTTCGAGCGGCAACATCATTGGAGTCGTCCTCCTTGCCCTGTGCATTGGCGCCATCCTTCGCCGCTTGCATGGCAATATAGACCAGGGTCGTGGAGTCATTCATACCCTCGTGCGGGTCATTGAGCACGGCTATTACTGGCTCGTGCAGATGCTCGGATGGATCATCCTTGCGGTACCGCTCGCCGTCTTCGGCGTCGTCGCCCAGGTCGTCGGCAAAGTGGGCATCGGCGTTTTCGCCGTCCTCTGGATCTTCCTCGTCACCATGCTCGTCGGACTCGCCATCCACGGGCTTGGCTACTACCCGCTCGTCGCCTGGCTGATAGGAAAGAAGTCGCCGAAGGTCTATCTGGGGCAGGGGGCCGACGCGATCATGACCGGCGTGTCGTGCAACAGCAGTCTCGCCGCCGTGCCGGTCACCCTCCGTTGCCTCGATCGCATGCAGGTCTCGCCTCAATCGGCGCGCCTCGCCGCTTGTGTCGGCACGAACCTCAACAACGACGGTATTACCCTCTATGAAGCGATGGCCGCGCTCTTTCTCGCGCAAGCGCTAGGCTTCGACCTATCGATGGGCAGTCAGATATTGATCGTCGCCGCGTCGATGATCGCGGGGGCCGGCGTGGCCGGCATTCCGGAAGCCGGGATGATCGTGTTGCCGCTCGTCCTCTCAGCCGCTGGCTTGCCGCCTCACGTCATCGGTGCGGCCATTCCACTCATCATGACGGTGGATTGGATCATCGCACGAGCCCGTTCTGGTGTAAACGTCCTGAGCGACATGCTCGTCGCCATCCTTCTCGATGTAGGGCGTATTACACCCGCGGCTGAACTCATCGTGCTTCAGTCTCAATCCGAAGTCACGGATCCCACAGAGCCCCAGCCATCCTGAGGAGAGGAATGGTCTGTCTGATCTCTTTGGTTCCTGCAATTGGTTCGCCGCCGACGTGCCAGTAGCCCAGGCACGCACATTCCTATCGTGCGCGTTCCGCGAGCAGGAGGACGACCAGGCTACCCTTCCCATCCCCTTTTCTCTGCTGACGGTGTAGACTCACCTCGTAGTCTCCTGCCCTCGCACCGGAGGTATCTCATGCGCGCTATTCAGCGTTTCGGCAAACAACTCCAGCGACTGCGAACCCGCCATGGTCTGACGCCGGAACAGCTCGCGGTGAAAGCGGGGCTAGTTCCCTTTTATGTGACCAAGCTGGAGCAGGGAGAGCACGATCCGACGCTTAGTACACTGGTGCGCTTGGCGAAGGCGCTGAGGGTGTCGGTGACGGAGTTGTTAGGAGAGAGCGTGAGTGCGAGCCAGTGGTGGCAGGTAGGGGAAGCTCGTTTTGTCACGCGAGAGGATGCAGAGGATCATGCCCGCGCCGCCGGCGAGATGTTTGTCGCACGGTATCAGAATAAACCCACAGGCCCAGTGCGTCGGCTACTCTCCGTTCGCGAATCGAAATAGTCTCCTTCGGCACCCTTCGTCTCGTCACGAAGGCAATGTCAGACAGGCTCCTACCGAGGCCTGAGCCGACCTGTTCATATCCAAGTGGGGCAATACACCTGCCCGGTTTTCTTATTTGCTGCCGGAAGAGCCATGTTGCGTCTTGACCAGCTTGGAGATGACCTGTGTGATCCGCTCGGCCAGCTTCAGTTCGCGAGTGTCGAAGTCCACCCCGAAATCAGCCCTTTTGACCCATTTCACGGTGGCGCGATCGATCAGCAATAGCTCCGCCTCTCCAGGCACAAAAATATGCAGGGCGAGCACCATCCCGATGGAGACAGGCCTATTCCCGGTAATGTAACTCCCGTTCAGCGAAAGATCTTTGATGATTCCTTCGCCAGCAACCCCGTCCCCAAAGTAGCGCATCGTCGCGAATGTCTTGAGCCGTTGAGCCTTCCGCACGATGAACCCGGCCATGCTGCCTCCTTATCACTATCGATGACTCTTGCGTACCAAGAACTCCTCGGATGGTCGCGATCAATTTGTTCGCCTGCTGAGTCTTAACGACGCATGCGTACGGAGCCTATCCATTGCGACCCCTAGACTCCTTCAATTGTACTACCACACTAAGAGTTTGGGCAGAAAATTGATAGCCACCTTGCCCCTGCCTGCCGTCAAAGCTTCTCGTGCTTGGTCCCACTCCGTGCGACTTTCTACCCGTCCCCACTGGCAGATATGTTTCATCCACCCACCTTCCGATTGCTTCGCAATCGATAACCCGAGACGTGCCATTCGCCCGAGTGAGGCCCGTCCAACTTCTTAAGCGTTTCATAAAAGGAATGGCCGAGGATGCCTCTCTAGCGTTTGCAGCTACTTGTGCCGTTCTCCTTGCCAGGAGTAGGCTACGTCCAATGGAATTCCTCTTGATCGTTCTCACGGTCATCGCTGCTGGTGCGGCCTTAGTCTATTTCCTGAGCTCACCAAGGGGAATGCAACTTGTTCGCAACAAGACAGTGTCAACCATACTCAACGATGTCCACGCCATGC
>JACQEY010000207.1 GCA_016200355.1 Nitrospirota bacterium | reverse complement strand
CATGATGAAGGGCGCCAAGCAGATGGGGGCCATTGAGTGGGGCAAGATATCGGTACGATCGCAATATGCGTTGATCATGCTTGCAACTGCCTTTACCTGGATGATGGGTTTGATGGGATACATCCGTTCTTCGGTTCGATTATTCTGGCATGTGAATGAGATCATGCGTGACAACTCACCTTGGGCCTATACGCATACGGTAGGTTTTGCCGCAAACATGATCTCGTTCAATGTGCTGTTCTTCTGGGTGAGCATCCTATTCGTCTTCTGGCTGGGAAGCCTGGGGATCAAGAAGGCGCCTGTTGAGGAAAAGGCAGGGGTTCCGGGCGGCGCACCGCAGCCAGCCGGGGGCCACTAATCATCTTTAAGAGTTTTGGTTGGGGGAGTGGAGGCATGGCATACGCGCCCCCCTCCTACCCGAACCTCAGGAGGTTACATCCGTGGGCGATCTGATAAAGGAAGGTCTATCTATAGGGTGGCCGCTATTCGCGCTTCTCGCCGCTCTCTTTGTATATTCATTAGTATCAGTCAAGGACGGTGCTGCAAAGAAGCGCGCATTGTTCAAAGTCTTTATAGGAACAATTGCCGCCTGCTTGCTGATGGTGGCCATTGCGCACTATAAAGGGAGCTTCTACGAAGCCAACCGGATGCTTCCGGTCTCCTTAGTCCTCATTACTGCAACATGCTTCATGATGGGGATCTACTTCCCCAGTCAAGCCGCACTCCTTAAGATCGGTGGCTTCATGTTTCTGGTTGCCGCAGGTTTGTCAGGCTATGGGAACTGGTTGCCGCAGGTCGAAGGTGGCTTCCCTCCTGCAGAAGTGAAATTGGATTTTGCTTCTATGTCTGCCCAGGCACTTGCCGATGAAGGTGAAAAGATCATTTTTGGTGGAATCGGAAAGAACAAAGAGCAGGGGGCGGTCGGCAAAGGCCAATGTCCCCTCTGTCACGCATTCCACGCGGGGATGCTGGGAGAGCGCGCTCCCAACTTGCTAGGTCTTCCGGAGCGAGCGGGCAAGGAAAGATTAGAAGATCCAAAGTATAGCAAGGGTAAGGCAGCGGCTAGAGACTATGTCCAAAAAGAAGCGTTCCCTGGTGCTGGGACTGCGGAAAATGCCCAGGAGTATATCGCTGAGTCCCACGCATGCCCAAGCTGTTACGTTGTTGTTGGTTACGGCGTGAAGGGCACGAACGATAAAGAAAGCCCCATGCCGGCTATTCACAAGCCACCGATCTCGTTGAGCCTTCCTGAATTGGCGGCCGTTGATACCTGGCTGTATCTTCGTGAGGGACGCGACGCTCCATCATACGAAGAGATCATTAAATCATACGAGAAGTTTGTTCCCGAGGCTGACCGTCCTAAACAGCAGGAAGAATCGACAGGCGCGGCTAGTGCGTTAATGGCAGATGGAACTGAGACGGTAGATGTGATTTTTCAAAAGGCGACGTGCGTGGCCTGCCATACGATCCCCGGTATTCCAGGAGCGAAGGGGACGATTGGTCCTGCGCTTGAAGAGGGGACGAATGCCCTGCTTCGCATGAAGGATAAAGACTACAAGGGATCGGCAAAGACCGTTCCAGACTACATCATGGAGTCGATCGTTTCACCCAGCGCCTACGTGGTGAAGCCGTTCCCTGACAACACCATGCCAAAAATATTCGGCCAGAAGTTGAGCGCAGGCGCTATCAAAAAAATCGTCGATTATCTGTCGCAGGTGAAAGCGGGTTCGCCGCCACCGAAGATTTCGTGATCTTGGCTATCTATCTCTTTTATCGAGTAAACGGAGTTCACCGATGAAAGCATTAATGTCAGTCGCGGCACTTATGGGAGCAGCCGGAATACTCCTGCTCGCCGGAATGGTCGTGGGTATCGTTCCATCAAATACTGTGCGCCTCATCGAAGGGTACATGCCGGTCCAAGTGATCGCGGAGCTCACGCTGTTTGTGGCTGGCTTTACAGGGATTAGCTATATGATGGGGGCCATGGGAATGGCCTTCCCGCGGTTTTGGCAAGGGATTCTTTTTTGGGCGTTCATTCTTCTCTATTTGAAATTTCGCGTCTATCCGCCGATTCCGTTCAGCGTCCGTGCCATGTACGGGACAGTCTCTCTCGTAGCCATCTTTATGTGGGTGTCTGCGAACGAGGAAGATTGGAAAAAGTTTAAACAGCCGATCATGAATGTCTTGGATGCCAAGACTGGGGGAAACAGGATATTACGGTATGCATACCTGGTTATTCTACCGATCTTGATCGGCGGTTTTTCATACACCGCCATGGTCCCAAAATCAGAGGAGCCGATCGAGTTACGGACGGTGCACCCTGCTCCGCCGGCCAGCACCAAAGTGCATGGGAAAACCTATACACTTCAAACGTCTCAAAACCCCTATCGTGTCAATCCTGAAGGAAAATACGATCAGGACTATAGCAACGCCAATATTGTGGAGCAGGGCATGGGCCGCTTGATGAAGCCGAATGCCAATCCTTGGGATAAGGATGCGCAAGGCTACCTCAAATATGTGCGTGAGGGTGGAGAGATATTCTATCAAAATTGCCACTTCTGCCATGGCGATAATTTGAACGGCCGCGGTCTCCATGCCTTTGCGTTCAATCCGATTCCGGCAAATTTTACCGATCCAGGTACGATTGCTCAATTACAGGAAACATTCATTTTCTGGCGTGTGTCCAAGGGTGGAATCGGCTTGCCGAACGAAGGATTCCCCTGGGCCTCTGTGATGCCGCCATGGGAACAGCATTTGACGGTAGATGAAATCTGGAAAGTCGTCTTGTTTGAATATTGGCACACGGGGTATTACCCACGGACCTGGGACTAGTCATTCAAGCGAATGTATAACCAAACCTGAATTTATGACATGAGGGAAGCGATGAAGAATTCGTTAAGGCTGAAGGCGGGAGCATTCCTCACGACTGCCTTTGGAGTGATCCTAGTCTCCGGAATTACCGGGGGCATAACCTTTGCCGCAGATACTCTTCCTGCTGGGTTCAAAAAAGGCGATCTTGCACCTGAGCCTTCTGCTGACATGATCGAAGCAGGAAAGCGGGTCTACTTCACCAAATGTGTCTGGTGTCACGGGGTCGATGGTGCGGGTGATGGACCAGGCGCCGATCGTCTCTGGCCGCGCCCCCGCAATTTCAACCAGGGAACGTTCAAGATTCGGCATACGGCCAGCGGTGAGCTGCCATTGTTCGATGCCAAGAAGCCCGTTCTCGGTCAGAACGATTTGTTTGATACTGTGACGCATGGTCTGCCTGGTTCTGCCATGCCATCCTGGGAGGGTATTCTGACGGAAGAGCAACGGCTCCAAGTGTTATCATTCGTCACCACCCAGTTGGTGAAAGATCGAAAGTTTACGGACAAGCAGTCAGAGAGCCAAACCATTTTGCAGTTGGCCGACCTGAAGCCGATTCCCGCGACAGAGGAAAGTTTGAAAAAGGGAGCAGAGCTCGTTGTCGAGAAGAAGTGTGTCGAGTGTCACGGTGCTGACGGCCGTGGTGACGGTAATGCATTCAATCTAAAAGACGATTGGGGTTTTTCGATACAACCGGCCAACTGGCACAAGTGCTGGAATTTCAGAGGCAGCCGGCAAGATCCCTATAACGTCAAAAACATCTTCCGGACTTTCTCGACCGGAGTGAATGGCACTCCGATGCCTTCGTTCGCCGACAATACCACTGTTGAAGAGCGCTGGCATATTGCCAACTTTGTGAACTCACTCTGTGAGCGTGAGGCAGATGGGACGCCCCTTGCGATCGATCTATTGACAGACAAGCCAAAGGTCAACTTTGTGTTGTCCTCAGGAGTGATCGAGGGAGGGGGAGAAATTCCAGCAGATCCAGAGAATGAACTGTGGCAAAAGCGGGCCAGGCGGATTATCGCGATGGGTGGTCAGATCACCCATAAGCCCAGAAACTTCGTGAACCGGATCGACGATATCTGGATGAAATCGCTATACAACGACACGCACATCGCGTTTATGTTCCAGTGGGATGACCGTACAAAGAGCGTAGCCGAGGGGAAGTTGCCCTGGCCCCCCACCTCAGTCAATATCGATGTCAAGGAACAGGATCCGAAGACCGGTGAAGAGGGCTCCATTGCCATGCATCAGAATAACTACACGGTGTACAACGATGCGGTTGCCATGGAAACTGCCGTGAAGTGGAAGGAGCTTCCCGCGCCGATTAAGCCGCGGTATCTGTTCGGCAGCAACGAGCAGTTCCCGATGGACATTATGAAATGGGAGGCGGATGGGTCGCTCCGCGCTTTCAAGGGTACCGGATGGGATAAGGATTTTGAAGAGAGGGACAACTACGAAGAGAGCAGCAAATTACTTTTTTCTGAGTGGAAGAATGGCCGATGGACGGTGATTATTCAGCGGCCCTTGGGCAATAAGAAGGATCAGGATTACGACGAAGATACCTTCTTCGAAATGGGGCAGTACATTCCCACGGTGTTCTTTGCTTGGGACGGACATAATGGAGACGCAGGGCGGAAGATGGCTGTCTCGGCCTTCTATTATACCTTCCTGGAGCCTCCGACACCGCGCGAAGCCTATATCTATCCGATTGTGATTGCGTGTGGTGTGGTCCTTCTGGAAGGTTGGGTGCTGACTAGGCGATCGAACAAGCGGAAGGGAAAGACCCTCTAACGCCTGTCTGAACTGAGAGAGTCTGAATCATCAGGAGGGGGTGGGGTGACCCACCCCCTCTTTATTTTTGGCGCCTGAATTGAGGGATGATCATGGAGACCGACGTGACCGGCGTCCTTCTCGCCGGAGGAAAAAGCCGAAGAATGGGAGAGGATAAACGGCATCTCGTCGTGGGGGAACAGACCCTCCTCGAACGAGGATTGGCGGTGCTTCTCTCAATCTTTCAGGAGGTATTGGTCGTCATTGCGCAGGACAGTCCTCCGCTTGGCGTCGATGCTCGAGTTGTGCGAGACCTAGTTCCAGATTGCGGCAGTCTTGGAGGGTTATACAGCGGGCTCATGCAGGCAACGACTCCATGGGTATTCGTGGTCGCATGCGACATGCCATTTCTCAATCAGGCGGTCATTGCTCAGTTTACGAGTCGAAGAGCGAACGCAGATATTGTCATGGCGAAACTCGATGCCCGGTTACATCCAATGCATGCCATATACGGCAAGCATTGCTTGCCGGTCTTGGAACAGATGGCTCGGACACGACAGCTCAAGATCCAAGAGATGGTGTCACAATTGTCACTTCGAGTACGCTATGTCACCGAGGCGGACCTGCACTCCATCGATCCCTCAGGGCGTTCCTTTTACAACGTGAATACGTTGGCAGATCTTGAAGCGGCGAGATCCTTGCTGGCTCGGGTACCACACTTAGGATAACCGTCATGCCTACCGTGAGAAGGACGATCATGATGATCCATCCTGGCGGCCTTGGCGATGTGATCTTGGCGGTTCCGGCCATGGTTCGCTTGCGGGCTCGCTTTTCCAACCATCGGCTGGTGCTCTGTGCAGAGGATCAGGTCGCAAAGCTGCTCCTCGCATGCCGTATCATCGATGAATGGACCTCTGTGCAGGGGCGTGAATGCACAGGATTGTTTGCCGGTGCGGACTCGGTTACGGGTCAGGTACAGATTTGGTTGAAGGACTGCGATCTTGCCATTGGCTGGATGCAGGATCTCGACGGTAAATTGAGCGAGACACTCAAGGCAGTCGGTGTCCGAGAGGTGATCGTGAGGTCTCCGTTCTCGACTACGATCAGGGCAAAGCATCAACGAGACCGGTTTCTTGAAGTGATCAATGAGGTGCCGTTTGACGATGAAGGAGACAATCTATTGACAGTGACGGAGCCGCTCCTCCATCTCGGACGATCCTGTCTTGAGGCCGTAGGCATTTCAACCGAACAATCTCTGGTCATCTTTCATCCAGGGAGTGGGAGTGTCCATAAGTGTGTGGGGCCAGATGTTCTCGCACCCGTAATTACTGCGCTTCAGAGTTCTGGTGCGACGCCTGTGATTCTAGAAGGGCCGGCAGACCGTGAGACGGTCGAGCGTCTTCTCTCGTTATGTGTGGACCCACCGATCGTCCTGAGGGGGCTCGATATTCTGACCGTTGTCGGCGTTCTTGCCCAGGCACGTCTCTTTGTTGGGCAGGATTCGGGCATCACTCATCTGGCTGTGTTGATGGGAGTGCATACGGTGGCACTTTTTGGACCAACCAACCCTGATCGTTGGGCTCCCCGTGGCGCTCATGTGACTGTGGTGCAAGGGGCACCCTGTCTCTGCCATTCATGGAGCGACGTCAGTCGATGTCAGGAGAAACCTTGTCTCGTGATACAGCAGGATCACCTTGTGGCCTGTTGTTTAGCGCACCTCAAGGAGGCAGCGGTTCAGCAGAGAATCCCATCCGGCTGCCTTGTCACTGACTATCCCGTATGCTAGAGTGACCAGTTCAATTTCCCTTTCATTGGTAAGGACTTAGGAGTTATTTTCTTGTCCAGCGGGGTCGTGCAGGAAAAGGTCACTAGCGCGTTGATTAGTGCGCTCAATGGGGCCAAAAAGAAGGGCCAGCTGAAGACGGAAGCCTGGCCTCAGGTGAGTCTGGATACTCCCAAACGGCCTGAATGGGGAGACTTAGCCTCGACGGTCGCCATGTCTCTCGCTGTGTCCGAGCAACGAGCGCCCCACGATATCGCCCAAATTATCATCGATAATCTTTCTCAGCGTGATCAGCTTTTCGATCGAGTCGAGATCGTCAGGCCTGGCTTCCTCAACCTCACGGTCAAGCCCGTCGTCTGGCAAGAGGTGCTCAGAGAAATTGAGATTGAAGGGGCAGCCTACGGGCGAGCTGAGATAGGGCAACGACGTCGCGCCTTGGTGGAGTATGTCAGTGCGAATCCAACCGGTCCGTTGCATGTAGGACATGGGCGTGGCGCTGCGGTTGGGCAGGCAGTCGCGAACATGCTCAAGGCGGTCGGGTACGACGTCGTGAGTGAGTACTATATCAACGACGCCGGCCGGCAGATGAAACTGTTGGGAGCCTCTGTCTTTGCACGGTATGAGGAGTTGTCGAACCGGCCGGTCGAATTTCCGGCAGAGGGTTATCACGGAGCCTACATCACTGCCGTGGCTGAGCGAGTGAAGCAACAGCTGGGGCCTGAGCTGGCCGGACGTACGGCCACAGAGGTCGAGGAACGCTGTCGGACGTTCGCAAATCAAGAACTGCTGAGCCTGATTCGAGAGGATCTGAAGTCTTTCGGGATCGAGATCGAGTCGTGGTTCAGCGAGGCCTCTCTCGTGAACTCAGGAGCCGTCCAACGGGTCTTGGATGAACTGAAATCGCAACAGTTCCTGTTCGAGCAGGAAGGCGCCTGGTGGTTCCGATCCTCGGCATTTGGCGACGAGAAGGATCGTGTCGTACAGAAACAGGATGGCGAGTACACCTACCTGGCATCCGATATCGCCTACCACCAGGATAAGCTGCGGCGTGGATATGATCTCCTCGTCGATGTCTGGGGCGCGGATCACCATGGCTACATTCCTCGCATGCAAGCGGTGGTGCAGGCCTATGGATATCCGAAAGATCGCCTTCAGGTCGTGCTGGTCCAGATGGTGAACTTATTACGCGGCGGGAAAAAAGTAGAAATGTCGAAGCGGGCCGGCGAGTTCATCACGATGCGGGAAGTCATCGATGAAGTCGGGGCCGATGCAGCCAAGTTCTTTTTTCTCATGCGCGATTCTAACTCGCATCTCGATTTTGACCTGGAACTGGCCAAACAGCGGTCGTCCGACAATCCCGTGTACTATGTGCAATATGCCCATGCCAGGATCGCCAGTCTCTGGCGCGTCGCGGCCACGCGAGGCATCGCCTGTCCCATGCCGAGCGAGGCGGATTTGACGCGGTTAACAGACCCGGATGAATTGGGGCTGATTCGTAAGCTCTCTGCCTATCCCTCGGTTTTGCAGGGCAGTGCCATGGCCCACGAGCCTCATCGGATGACCTATTATCTTCAACAGTTAGCCGGGTTGCTACACACGTTTTATAACAAGCACCGGATTCTGCCTCCCGCCGCGGATCGTGACCTGTTGGCGATTACGCCCGTGGGAGTCGTTCCAAGCGAGGGGCTGCCGAAAGAGGTGCCGACCCCTGAACGGACTGCGGCGCGACTGGCGCTGATGAGCGGAGTCCAGCAAGTCTTGAAGAATGGACTCGGCATGCTTGGAATTTCCGCGCCAGAGCAGATGTAGCCGGTAAGAGGGACTGTGGATTTTTCAGTTCAGCAGACGGATCGTGAGACGAGTGCGCGACTGGGGAGACTCAGTACCGCCCATGGCGAGATCGATACACCGGCTTTCATGCCGGTCGGTACGTTGGGGCCGGTGAAGGGGATCGATCCAGCCGATTTAGCGCAGCTCGGCTTTCGCCTCATACTGAACAACGCGTATCACCTCTATCTACGACCTGGACATAAGATAATAGCTGAGATGGGTGGATTGCATCGGTTCACCGGGTGGTCTGGAGCCATCTTGACGGACAGCGGCGGGTTTCAGATTTTCAGTCTCGCGAAATTGTGCAAGGTGACGGACGAAGGCGTGAGTTTTCAGTCGCATCTTGACGGGTCCACGCATTTCATTACGCCGGAGACCGCCGTCGAGATCGAAGAAGCGCTGGGGGCCGATATCATGATGGCGTTCGATCACTGTGTAGCTTTGCCGGCTGAGAAGGAGGTCGTGCGCGATGCGGTTCGGCGAACCACCCTCTGGGCGAAACGCTGTCAGGACAGTCGGCGTCGCAGAGATCAAGCGCTCTTTGGGATTGTGCAAGGTGGTTTGGATGCAGATCTCCGCGTAACCTCGGCGCGCGACCTCGTCGGGCTTGGCTTCGAGGGCTATGCGGTCGGTGGGCTCTCGGTGGGAGAATCGAAGGTAGAGATGTATGCCATGTTGGATGTAACTGTGCCGGAGCTGCCGGCTTCGAAGCCACGGTATCTGATGGGTGTGGGGATGCCGGAGGATTTGATCGAAGGCGCGGCGAGGGGAATCGACTTGTTCGATTGTGTGGTGCCCTCGCGCCATGGACGGACCGGCTCGCTCTTTACGAGTTTTGGGCGAGTGGTGATTAAGCAAGCGCGGTACGTTCGGGATGAACAGCCGATCGATCCGGCCTGCGGCTGTCCGGTCTGCGCACGCTACTCGCGGGCCTACTTACATCATCTCTTTCAAGTCAAAGAGATGCTGTCGTCGAGACTGAATACGATCCACAACCTCTGGTATTTTGCCGATCTGATGGGCCAGGTGCGGTCAGCGATCACACAGGGGACGTTACGGTCGTTCCGGGACGAGTTTTACCGATCCCGCGACCTGGCTGTATCAGACGCCTCAGCGGTGGATGTGGATGATGGCCATCTGCATCGGTATGCGGGAGGGGACTAACCTAGTCGGAGAGGAGTTCGCATGGTCATGCAATCGGTCGTAATGGCTCAGTTGTTCGGTGGAGGGGGAACAGGGGGGGGGTCCACTGCCAGTACGCTCCTGTCTCTCATTCCTTTCGCGTTGATCTTCGTCATTTTCTATTTCTTGGTCATTTTGCCGCAACAAAAACGCTCAAAACAGCAGAAGGCGTTGTTGGAGGCCTTGAAGAAGGGCGACAAGGTGGTCACGTCGTCCGGTATCTGGGGCACCGTGACGAATCTCGGGAAGGAAACGGTGACGCTGCAGATCGCGGATAGTACGAAGATTCGGATGCAACGGGATCAGATTGCTCGACTGCGCGGCGGCGACGACGAGGAGAAAGATAAGGATAAGGATTCGTAGTCCGCATTAGGATGAAGCTCCCCGCAGCAGCCTACTCCGCCCGAAGTAGCCACTTCGGCTGTGAAGGCCGGAAGCTGCGGGGTATTCGGCGAAGGAAAATAAAGGGGTACCAGACGACATGAGAAAAGTGGGTGGGCGGTTAACATTGTTGGCGCTGGTGGTGGTGCTGTCGGTGATCTTCTTTATCCCCTCCTATCAGCCCTTCTATCAGGCGCTGCCCGACTGGCTGAAGAAGGTGATGCCGGACAAAGGCATTACCTTGGGCCTGGATCTCCAGGGCGGGATTCATCTTGTCATGGAAGTGGACGAAGATCGCGCGATCGAGATTGCCGTCGATCGATCGGTTGCGTCCCTTCAAGATCTGTTGGTCGATAAGAAAATTCCCGTGGAGTCTGTGGTGCGGACGGGACCGTCCCAGGTCACGATTCAATTCCAAAATGCCGAACTCAAGGCGCAGATCCAGAAGATGATCGATGACTATCCGATCTTCAGCGAAACGGAGTCTGCCGGATCGGCCAACCGGCTGGTGTGGGAGCTGCGGGAGGCCGAGGCCAAGAGGATCAAGGACTCCGCAATCAACCAAGCGCTGGAGACGATTCGAAACCGCATCGACCAGTTTGGCGTGGCAGAACCGATCGTGCAGCGGCAAGGATTGAAGCAGATCGTCGTGCAGCTGCCCGGTGTCAAAGAGCCCAAGCGTGCCAGGGATCTGATCAAAGAAACGGCGTTGCTCGAATTTAAGATGCTCGACGAGGATAACCAGCCGAAGCTCGACCTGCCTGCCCGTATTCCGAAAGACAAAGAGGGGGAGGTTCTGAAACAGGCCGAGGCGAAGCTGCCCGAAGGCGATCAGATCCTCTTCGAGCGGGCAGTCGATAAAGACACCGGTCGAGAATATCGTATTCCCTATCTCGTGAAAAAGCGGGTCATGTTGACCGGCGATGTATTGAGCGATGCACGGGTCTCGATCGGTCAATTCAACGATCCGTACGTCTCGATCGAATTCGACGGGAAGGGCGGCCGGGAATTCGAACGGATTACGGGCGACAATATCAAGAAGCGCATGGCCGTCGTGCTCGACAATACGATCTATTCAGCGCCGGTGATTCAGGACCGCATTACCGGAGGGCGCGCGCAAATCACCGGGACGTTTTCCATGCAAGAGGCGAACGACTTGGCCATCGTGCTCCGGGCCGGCGCCTTGCCGGCTCCGCTCAAGATCATTCAAGACCTCACGGTCGGACCGTCGCTAGGGAAGGATTCGATCGAGAAAGGTGTGCAGGCCACGCTGTTTGCCGGCGCCATGGTCGTCATTTTCATGATCGTGTATTACCGGATGTCCGGCGTGATAGCGGATTTTGCATTGGCGCTCAATCTATTGTGTTTGATCGGAGCGCTTTCTGCGCTGAACGCCACGCTGACCTTGCCGGGAATCGCCGGAATTGTGCTGACGATCGGGATGGGCGTCGATTCAAACGTCTTGATCTTCGAGCGCATTCGCGAAGAGCTGCGATCGGGGAAAGCGGTTCGGCTGGCGGTGGACGGAGGATATGACAAGGCGCTGCTGACGATTGTCGACTCTCACGTGACCACCCTGATCACAGGGGTGGCGCTGTTCCTCTTCGGCACGGGACCGATCAAAGGATTTGCCGTGACCCTCTGTCTCGGAATCGGGATCAATCTGTTTACGGCCCTGATCGGCACCAAGGTCATCTTCGACCTTTTCAATCAACGACGTAAAGTGGAACAGTTAAGCATCTAGTTCGAAGGAGTCAGCATGTTGGAGATTCTCGGAAAAACCACGATCGATTTCATGGGACAGCGCCGCTGGGCCTTTATTTTTTCCGGCATCATGGTGGTGCTGGGACTTGTGGCGCTCATTCAGATCGGCAGAGGGTCGGCCAACCTCGGCATCGATTTCTCGGGCGGGACCGCGGTGCAGTTGAAGTTCGACCAACCGATCCGGATCGACGAAGCGAGAAAAATCTTGGAGGCGAACGGTCTGGGCAACGCCGAGCTGCAAGAGTTTGGTCAGGAGAATAAGCTCCTGATCCGCCTGAAGACTTCGACGACCATCGAGGAGAAGGTGGCCGATCGGGTCGTGGCGGTCTTTACGAAGGAATTTTCCTCGAACCATTTCGTGGTCGATTCCAGCACGGAAATCGGACCGACTATCGGGAAGAAACTTCAAGAAGATGCCCTCATTGCGATCCTCATTTCCTTTGCCGGGATCATTCTCTACGTGGCGGCGCGGTTCGAACTTCGTTTCGGCATCGCCGCGGCGTTGGCGACCTTTCACGACGTGTTGGCGGTGTTGGGCGCTTTTTATATTCTCGATAAGGAAATTACCCTGCTCGTTGTGACGGCATTGCTGACGTTAGCCGGCTATTCGATGACGGATACGGTCGTCGTGTTTGACCGGATCAGAGAAAATCTGCGAATGCGGCGGCGGGAGACCGAAGAGACGATCATCAACAATGCGGTCAACCAAGTGTTGAGCCGCACGATCGTCACGAGTTTGACCGTCGTGTTGGTGCTGATTCCTCTGACGCTGGCCGGCGGAGAGGTCTTGCACGACTTCTCGCTTGCTCTGTTGTGGGGCGTGATCTTCGGGACCTATTCCTCTGTCTTCGTCGCAAGTCCGTTGCTGTTGCTCTGGCCGGGAGGGTCTGGGCGGCTCTTGAAGCGAAGTTAGCTGGAATCACAGGCGCGAGAAGCGAGACGTGCGTGAAGGGCGCGACTCGCGAAGATGAAACTTCCGACCCGTCCCGCTT
>JACQEY010000223.1 GCA_016200355.1 Nitrospirota bacterium | reverse complement strand
TACGATCATGCATTTATGTCGCTTGGAGCCTATCCCGTGGAACCTACCCCTCTCCCTCAGAACCAGTCTACAGACCTCATCGTCGAGGGTGCGCGGCAGAATAATCTGAAGAACATCTCGCTCCGTATCCCGCACAATCAGGTCACAGCCATCACCGGCGTATCAGGATCGGGGAAATCCTCTCTCGCGTTCGACACCCTGTTCGCCGAAGGCCAATGGCGCTATGTGGAATCGCTCTCCACCTATGCCCGCATGTTTCTCGACAAGGTCACTCGACCCGATGTCGACCGGCTCATCAATGTCCGCCCCGCCATTGCAATCGAACAGAAGAACCCTATCCGGACCGCCCGCTCGACGGTCGGGACCACGACTGAAATCGCTGATCTCCTGCGACTCCTGTTCGCAAAAGTGGGCCATCCGGTCTGCCCCGATTGCGCCATCGAGGCGCGCAGCTTTCACCCTGGGAGCGTCGCCGACGACCTCTTGGACCATTGCGGCGACGCACGAGCGATGATCCTATTCCCTGTCACAGCACCGCCGCTGAAACAGGACCAGGCCTTTCTCCAATCGCTGTTGCTGCGTGGGTTCACCAGAGTGCAGTGCGGCGAGGAAATCCTCGATCTCCATGAGGCTCACACTCTTCCCAAAACCAGGCCGGACCATCTTCATGTGATCCTCGATCGGCTGGTGATCCGAGAAGACAACCGATCCCGCCTCGTCGAAGCGATTGAAACTGCATTTCGCGAGGGCGAGGGCCTGTGCCGCGTGGAGGTCATCGACCAGGGTCCCCGCAACTACAGCACGAACTTTCGCTGCCAACAATGTGGGCGAACCTTCGAACCGATTCGCCCTGTCCTCTTTTCTTTCAACCATCCACTCGGCGCCTGTCCGGAATGCAAAGGGTTCGGCAATATTCTCCGTTACGATCCCGACCTCGTCATTCCCGACCACAGCAAGTCGCTCGCCCAAGGCGCGGTTGAACCCTGGAGCAAACCCAGCGGCGATTGGTGGCAGAAACAAATGTTGCTCTCCATGAAACGGCGTGGGGTCGACCTCACAATCCCCTACAAAGACCTGCCACAGAATATCAAGCAGATACTCTGGCAGGGAGAAGGCAAGATGGAGGGCGTACACCAATTTTTCGAATACTTGGAAGGGAAGCGCTATAAGCTGCATGTGCGTGTGATGCTCAGCCGCTACCGAACGCCGATCCCCTGCCCAACCTGTGAGGGGACTCGACTCCGACCGGACGCCCGCTACGTGAAGATCGCGGGCCGAGACATTCATGAACTGTCCGATCTCACAATCGAACAGGCTGCCGCCTGGGTCGCCGCCCTCTCCCTTTCTCCTTATGAAGAGCAGATCACCCGCGACATTCTCCGACAACTGACGGCCAAGCTTGGCTTTCTTCTCCGCGTGGGCCTCAGCTATCTCACGCTCTCCCGCCAGACTCGCACACTCTCGGGAGGAGAGGCCCAGCGGGCAGCCTTGGCCAATCAACTCGGCGCCCGACTGGTCGGCACGCTCTACGTCCTCGACGAACCGACCATCGGTCTCCACCCGCGTGACACCGCGACACTCGCCGGCATTCTGCGAGAACTGGCAATCCAGGGCAACACGGTGGTTGTCGTCGAACACGACCGCCAGATGATGCAGGCAGCCGACTATCTTGTCGAACTGGGCCCCTTGTCGGGCGAGAAAGGCGGTGAGGTCATCTGTGCAGCGCCTCAACAGGAATTCATTGCTGACCGGCGCTCGATCACGGCGCGCTACCTGCGTGGCGAAGACGAAATTGGACTGCCCAGGTCTCGGCGAAGAGGAAACGGAAAATTTCTTGTCATCGCAGGGGCCTGCGAACACAACCTCAAAGATCTGTGTGTCCGTCTTCCACTCGGCATGTTGATCTGCATCACCGGCGTTTCGGGGTCCGGCAAGAGCTCATTGGTCGAAGACACGCTCTACCGAGCTGTCGCGAGAGCCTTTCGTGTCGCGTCACTGCCGATGGGTAAGTTTCGCGCAATTAAGGGGATCGAACATCTCACCGGCATCAAGCTCATCGATCAGGAACCGATCGGCCGAACGCCACGCTCGAATCCAATCACCTATCTGAAAGCGTTCGATGAGGTCCGCGCGCTCTTCGCCTCTGAGCGCGATGCGCTCCGGCGCGGCCTCACGCCAGGCCATTTCTCCTTCAATACCACCGGAGGCCGGTGCGACCGATGCGAAGGGAGCGGCGTCGAAAAGCTGGAAATGTATTTCTTTGAAGATATCTATGCCACCTGCGAAGCCTGCGACGGGAAACGATTCAAACCGGACATCCTCTCCATCCGCTATCGCGGGAAAACGATCCATGATGTGTTGCAGATGACGGCTGAAGAGGCGCTGGGATTTTTTAGCGGCTCGCCCAAGCTCACCGAAAAGCTCCACCTCCTCTCGACCATCGGGCTCGGCTATCTCCGCCTCGGCCAATCCGCAACGACGCTCTCAGGCGGCGAAGCCCAGCGGTTGAAAATTGCCGCCGAACTCAAAGACTCATCCGCGAAGAATGAGCTCTATATAATGGATGAGCCGACCACTGGACTGCACGTTGAAGACATCAAAAAACTCCTGGCCATGCTGCAGAAACTGGTGAACAGCGGCAATACCGTGGTGGTGGTGGAACACAACCTCGATGTGATCAAGTGCGCCGATTGGATTATCGACCTAGGACCAGAAGGCGGCGCAGCAGGCGGACACATCGTGGCAGAAGGACGCCCGGAACAGGTGGCAAAGGTGGTGACTTCTCATACCGGTCGATTCCTCTCGAAGATCTTATCGGGACAAGCTCAGTAGAGCTCCTGAGCGACGCGCGGACTCTTGCCGTTTCTGACCATAAACGCATATAGTGTCTGTACATACCCTGTACATAATGGAGGCACCATGGGCGCAGCACTCAAACACAAGCATCTCGTGCTGGACCAGCGCAAAATTAATGCTGCGAAGCGATACTTTGGGGTCGTTTCTGAACAGGAGGCGATCGACAAGGCACTGTCGCTTCTCGTCGAAGAGCAGCGGCTCAGTAAGGCGTTGCGGCCCCTAAAGGGAGTCTTGAAAGGCGACGAGCGGCCATGGCCTTACCGGTAGGCGGAAAGGTCCTGCTCGACACCAATGTCCTGATCGATTTTCTTCGCGCTGGGATGCATGCGGAATGGGTCTTGGGCGGACATGATAACGCTGTTCGATTCATCTCTGCTGTTGCGCTGCTCGAACTCCGGCTTGGCGCGGATACCCCTAAGCGCAAGAAAGCCGTAGACCGACTCCATCAGGCGTTTCGATCAGGACGCACCCTCGGCCTTACGCCGACACTCCTCGACCATGCCGGACAAATTTTTCGAGCCCTATATGGAAATGCGTCAGGATTGACCGACCGTCTGGGTCCCATGAACGACGTTCTCATTGCCCTCACGGCACGAGAAATCGGCGCCACAGTCGTGACAAGCAACGTGTTGGAGTTTCGGCGTATCGCCACCAAAGTGCCGAGCCTCAAAGTCGCAACCCCCTAGATGACCTCGTCCTGCACAAGCTAGTGAACACCAGCAATACCGTAGTGGTGGTAGAACACAACCTCGATGTGATCAAGTGCGCTGATTGGATTATCGACCTAGGACCAGAAGGCGGCGCAGCAGGCGGACACATCGTGGCAGAAGGACGACCGGAGCAAGTGGCAAAGGTAGCGGCTTCTTATACGGGACAATTCCTGTCGAAGATCCTCGCTCACCATCAGAATCAAAGCTAAGCCTCAACACCTCTCCCATTCCAATACCAGGGCGAAAGTGAAACACGGCGGAATGAACAGTGGTCGAAGATAAAGATCTGCCAGAGTTGTATGGAAATCCCAACAGACCGTCACTTGTACACATTGAAATTGGGATAACTCGGGGCATGGAGAAAACACTAATTACGCGTGGATTGATCATCCACTTTGCGAGGCAACACTGTGACTTTACTGCAACAAGTGATTGCCGCGACATCCCCCCTACTTATGTACAGATTGTTTCTCAGAACAGCAGGAACGTAGCATGCTAATTGCGAGTGGCCATCAAGGCTGAAGACAACAGTGAAGCAGGGTTGTGATAGGGCTCGGTAATGTAGCATCCAGAACGTATTGCTGTGGAGATGGTCTGAATGCTGATCACGGCAAAAAATATGTTCAAATCAATAAGTGAGGAGAAAAGGTGAATAAGCTCAAGAGTAATTCGAAACGGCTCATCTGGTTGATGGGATTTCTGCTGACTGCTCTTGTAGCAGGATGCGGCAGTGATGGTGGCGGTAGTACGCAGCCAGGAACGTTGGGCGTTTCGATGACCGATGCACCGGCCTGCGGCTTCGACCAGGTGAATGTCACTGTGAGCAAAGTGCGGGTGCATCAAAGCGGCTCTGCTGACGACAAGGCTGCAGGCTGGACCGATATCACTCTAGACCCTGCGCGTAAAATCAATCTGCTCGACCTCAACGATCCAACGCAACCCAATTTCGCGCTCGATAGCATAGGTGAGACACCGCTGACGGCAGGCCATTACACGCAACTGCGCCTGGTCTTGGTACCGAACAGTAACAATTCCACTCCGCCCTTCAATAATTCGGTTGTCCTGTCAACTACCCCCGGGGAGATCGCACTCGATACACCCAGTGCAGTACAAAGCGGCATTAAGTTGATCCACCAGTTCGACGTGGGTTCAGGGCAACGAGTCGATCTGTTGCTCGACTTTGATGCCTGCAAATCCATCGTGCAAACCGGCAATGGTAAGTACAAGCTCAAGCCAGTTATCAAAGTTATTCCCTTTGTGCTGAATGGCATCGAAGGCTTCGTCGATAAGAATCTGCTTGCCAACAATGTCATTGTGTCGGCCCAGGTGAACGGTGAAGTTGTCCGTGCGACTGTGCCGAACACCCAAACCGGCAAATTTTTCCTCGCCCATCTTACGCCAACAAATTACGACGTCGTGATCACAGCGAAAAATAGCCCAACCAATACGTGCTGTGCGACTGCCGTGATTTCTGGAGTGCCGGTCTCCAGCAGCACTAGCATTACCCCCATTAGCAATCAGGCCCATCCGTTCCAGTTGCAGCCCTCCGCATTTCACACGCTTGGCGACGCCGTGACGTTGATAAACCCGCCTCCGCTGCCTGCTGTTGATGATCGTGACGACGCTACCGTTAACGTTGCTGCGAAACAGGCCCTTTCCGGTGGGCCAACTGTCACGGTGAGATCGCAGGTCGCGACGGTCAATGACGGAGCGGATCCAGTCGGCGATTTTGGGTATAGATTGGTGCTTCCCACTGCGGCGCCGTCGCTGGCATCGTATGGGGCCTTGCCGATCACGCCGGATGCCACTGGGCAAGCAGCGAAAGCCGGTGCGTATTCCATCCACGGTTCCGCGCAGACGCCCACTGTGGCATACACAACTCAAACTCCAGCACCGTCAACCGTCAGTATTTCTGCTGGTGATAATCTGGACCAGGACTTTACACTGGCGCCATAGCCAAGACTGCGGGCAGCAGGTTTTATCCGCTGCCCGCAACGCCCTGTTGTCTCACAGACCTCACATCGAAGGGAAACGGATCGGCGGCGGCGGCAACCGTAGTTGCCGAGCTCAAGCCGATTCTTCTTTATTCTTCACAATTTCTGCGCTGCCGGGGCTGGAACGGAGGCACGATGAGGTACGCTCCATCGCGCCATACACATCACAAAGGCTGTGAGGAGAAGCGGGCGACGGCATGCTGCCGGTAGGGCAGCGTCTTATAGGAGCCTGCGGGGAATGAGAAGGAGCTTCAGCCAGCTGTTTAGGTACGACGCATTATGGTGTTGTCGAGACCGCGCGCCGTTCGTCAGCCCCACGACGTTTATACGATCCGACATCGATTACTCACTAAGGGTGTGTCAGGGCCTTGGCGCTGACTTCCGCCGAAAGAGCGAAATTCGCATGCCTGCTCTCTGGAGAAGGAAAGCTGGAACTGACCGAGTTTTTCTCTTCGACTCTCTAAGGGATGGGCTGGCTGATCCCCGACTGCGCGCGTCCAACGAGGGCCTTCTCAGGCCGCGCGTTGCGCGAGCAAAGGGGACGGCCAGGCTACCCCGTCTTCTTTTGCGGCTCCAGCATCTTCTCCCCCTTCTTGAACACCCCATAGATCGCCTGCGAGGGACAGGCATCCAGACAGAGTCGGCAACTTTCGAGACAACGGGAAGGATCGAACTTGTAGGGTGGGGTAGAAAGCCAGGCCCCCGTGGGGCAGATCGGCACGCAGACGGCTTGATGGGTGCAGCGGTCTGGATGGCGGATGAGGTGATCGCGAATGACCATCATAGGTTTGACTCCTTCAAAGAGACCCTGGGAAAAGATGTCGAACATGTTTCTATCGGGGAGGCTGTTACTCACTTCCACTCCTTCACAAGTTCTTTCAAACGATCTTTCAATTCAGGATGCTGCTCTAGATTATTGTGAATCGCTCCGAGAATCTTCTCGACCCTGGCCGACTTGAGGGCGTCTTTGTCCTTCTTGACCAGTCGATCATACTCCACGTAGGCCGTCTGATGCGCAGGCTCAAGAAGCGCCCGTGCTACCGCCAAGGCCTCGCCCAACTCGTAGGGCTCCGGCGCCATCGGGGGCACGATAGTAAAGGTACCATCTGTGCACACCAGTACTGCGGTTCCCTGTTTCCCCTTGAGCGGGATGACGGCCTTGATGGTTTTTCCCGTCAAGGCGTCCCAGTCGCCGAGTAGCCCAGGAAACTGTTTCATGAAGGCCACCTTTTCGAGGTTGGCTTTCCACTTTTCTTCAACGGCCATGACAGTCCTTGTGGTGCGACGCTACGATGTGAGCGGAGGAAGGCTCGTGGGAGCCGGGTGATCTGGCATAATGAGGCGGGTCACGACCTCGCCCTTTATGATGTGACGCTCCATGATTTCCGTCACGTCGGCTTCGGACTTGACTTGATACCACACGCCTTCTGGATAGATCACCACGCTCGGCCCTTCGGCACAGTGGTCGAGGCACCCGGCTTTATTCGCGCGGACGACGTCCTTCAAGTCCAACCGCTTCGCTTCTTGCTTAAAGTGGGCGTGGAGCGCCTCAGATCCGAGCTTGGAACAGCTCCCGCGAGGATCGTCGGGGCTCCGTTGGTTTGTACAGACGAAAATATGACGGGTAAATGTTGACACGAATGGTTCCTCTTAGGCGTGCATTGTAGTGGTTTGCATCCGCCCAATCAGTTGTGTGACGTCGGCTGCCGTGAGGAATGGGGAGCGGCCCTCCACTCCATTGAGGATCGTCGAGATCTCTCGCAGCCGTAACGAAGCTCGTTGAAATTCTTCCTGGGTAGACAGGGTGGACCCTTGGCCAGCCGTGAGTT
>JACQEY010000222.1 GCA_016200355.1 Nitrospirota bacterium | reverse complement strand
CTGAAGCTCGCCTCGGAAGAGAAAATCCGCCTGGGCGATGCGCTCATCAAATTGGGCGTCCTCAGCGAGGATAAGATCACTTGGGCCTTGGGAGTTCAATTTGAACTCTCCTACGTTGATCTCGATGAAGAAATGGTGGATTGGGAATTCGTCATGACCCTTCCCGTCGCGCGGCTGAGGGAACTTCAATGCCTTCCGCTCGCTCGCGTCGGCGCGTCGGTCTATGCCGTTGTCGCCGATCCGACCGTTGAAGGCAGAATGGAGGCCATCGGCGAGTTGTTTCCCAAACAACAGGTAGTCCTTCAGCTCGCCTCGCCATTGGAAATCGCAAGCCTCCTCTCGAAGGCCGGGGCCAAACGGGGCTTGAACTCCAGCCGCGCTCATCTGGAACGCCTGATCGAGGCGCTCGAAGATCCCGACGCGCGTGACCTCCGCGATCGCGTGCGCAAAATCGTTCTGGGGGAGGTCTGACGCAATGCACGAAGCAGGATCGCAATCCCCCAAATCCATTACCGTTCCGGACGGAGAGAATCTCGTCGGCATCCTCATGCATGCGGTTCAAATCGGAGCGTCGGATATTCATCTTTCGACGGGGTATCCTCCGCTTTATCGTCTCCATGGCACCATCACGCCGACGGCCGCCCCTCCCCTCGCCGCCGAAAAGCTGCACAATCTTCTCTACGACCTTCTTGACGACGAGCAGCGGAAGAAGTTGGAGCGGGATAAGGAGCTTGATTTCGCCATTCAACTTGGCGAGAACGCCCGTTTCAGAGTCAACTGTTTCTATAACTTGCGCGGGGAGGGAGCCGTCTTCCGGATCATCCCCACCAAAATCAAAACATTTGAACAACTTCAGCTTCCTCCGATTTTGAGAGAGATTTCTGAAAAGCCGCGCGGACTCGTGCTTGTCACTGGACCGACGGGGTCGGGGAAGTCCACGACCCTTGCCGCGATGATTGATCACCTGAACACCAACTACGACCACCACATCCTCACCATCGAGGATCCCATCGAGTTTATTCATCCGCCTAAGCGGGGCGTCCTCAATCAGCGCGAACTGGGGCCGAACACGAAGAGTTTTGGCGCGGCCCTGAAGAGCGCGTTGCGCGAAGATCCCGACGTGATTCTTGTCGGCGAAATGCGCGACCTTGAGACCATCTCGCTTGCGCTGACCGCCGCGGAAACCGGTCACTTGGTTTTTGGTACCCTCCACACCCAATCCGCGCCGAAGACTTGCGACCGCATTATTGACGTTTTTCCGCCCGACCAGCAAAAACTGGTGCGGATCATGTTCGCGGAAT
>JACQEY010000211.1 GCA_016200355.1 Nitrospirota bacterium | reverse complement strand
TCTTGTGGCCATCAACAAGATCGACAAGCCCGGCGCCAACTCCGATCGTGTGAAGAACGCGCTGTCTGAACATGGACTCATCTCTGAGTCCTGGGGCGGCGACACGATCATGGTTGAGGTCTCGGCCAAAGAGAAGACCGGCTTGGACACTTTGCTGGAAATGATTCTCCTGCAATCCGAAGTGCTGGAGCTCAAGGCTGACCCGCATCGGTTGGCGAAGGGCGTTGTAGTGGAAGCCAAGCTGGAGCGAGGGCGTGGCCCGGTAGCAACGGTGCTGGTTCAGAGCGGGACGCTTCGCGTCGGCGACGTATTCGTCGTGGGAATATTCAGCGGGAAAGTTCGCGCGCTAATTACTCATACGGGAGCAAAGGTGCAAGAGGCCGGTCCTTCTATTCCGGTAGAAGTGGCGGGGCTTCCAGGTGTGCCGTCCGCCGGCGATGTATTTCAGGCCGTCAAAGACGAACGGGTCGCGCGCGAGATTGCGGAAGATCGAGCCCGTAAGCAGCGAACGGCTGATTTGTCCGGGTCGGCGAAGGTCACGCTGGACGATCTGTTTGCCAAGATCAAGGAAGGGTCGGTCAAAGAGCTGGCACTGGTGATCAAGTCCGATGTTCAGGGGTCGGCTGAAGCGCTGACGGCAGGCGTCGAAAAACTTGCGACCGTCTCAGTCAAGCTGCGTGTCATCCATAGCGGCGTCGGCGGGATCACGGAATCCGATGTGCTGCTGGCTGCCGCGTCGAATGCCATTGTTGTCGGGTTCAATGTCAGGCCGGAGCCGAAGGCTGCTGCCCTGGCGGAACAGCAAGGCGTCGACATCCGCCTGTACACCATTATCTACGATGCCTTGGCCGAGATTAAGGCTGCGATGGAAGGGCTGCTCGAACCGACGCTCAAGGAACGGACGTTGGGGCGGGCCGAAGTGCGACAAGTCTTTACGGTGTCCAAGGCCGGCGTCATTGCGGGGTCGTATGTGGTAGACGGTACGATTACCCGTGCGGCAGTCGGAGTGCGGGTGATTCGCGACAATGTGGTGGTCTATGAAGGGAAGCTGGGGTCGTTGCGTCGCTTCAAAGACGACGTCCGTGAAGTGCAGCAGGGCTATGAATGCGGGATCAGCGTCGAGAATTTCAACGATATCAAGGCTGGGGACATCATCGAAGCCTACGCGATCGACAAGATTGCCGCTAAGCTCTGAACGTGAGTCTGTCCTGTGGGTATCATCGTCGGGCTCTGTACGGTCGAGCTGTTCATCCCAGAGAGTCAGTCGTTAAAGGACAAGCGGCAGGTGCTGTTGAGTCTGAAAGATCGACTGCGGGAGAAGTTCAATCTCTCCGTTGCCGAAGTCGATGGACAAGATCTGTGGCAGAAAGCTGTCTTGGGGCTGGCCTGTGTGGCCAACGAAGGACGATATGTCAACCAAGTATGTGACCAGGCGCTCAACCTGATTCGGAGTGTCCCGGCAGTGGAAATCGTCAGGTCTCGAACGGAATTGTTGTGACGGCGATATGCCCAGTAGGGTGCTCAAAATGGCCGTCCAGCAAGGCCGCAGCAAGCGAAGAGGCGAGGAGGTACAGACCGCACTTCGTGTGGGCCGTTCGCACTTACAATGGGTCCTGGCGAACGGAAAAGCCCCTACAGTGCTTCCGACCTCCGAGGAATTCCTCAACGTTGAGCCTCTGAGCGAAGCGAGAACGAAGCTTGGGAAAAGGCGCGTCTCGACGCGCCGGGGTCGGGCGGGTGAGAAGGACGACTTTTTCAGCATCCTGCTAGGTGGAGTGTGCAGTGGCCAAGACCGGATATCATCGGGCCGATCGTGTGGCCGATCAGATCCGCATGGAAGTGGCGGACATCCTCATGCGGAAGATCAAAGACCCGCGCGTGCAGTCCGTGACCGTGACCGACGTGAAATTGACCAGCGATCTTCGGATTGCGCGCGTGTTCGTGACGACCATGGGGACTGAAGAAGAAGAGCGGAACGTCTTTGCCGGGTTGGCTCAAGCCAACGGGTTCGTGCGCGGTGAACTGGGCCGTCGGCTCTCGCTCCGATATCTGCCGGAGATCGTCTTTGCCAAGGATGTCAGCGGGCCGAGAGGCGATCGGGTCTTGAAGCTGTTGGATGAACTCCACGTGAAGACGGAGGCAGAGAGCAGCTTGTCCGAAAAGAAGACAAGTCCGTAATGCCGGGAAAATAATGATGGGTTTTGCACAGAGCTGCGCCGCCGTTGATGGCGTGCTAATAATCAAGAAAGAAGCAGGCTGGACCTCCCACGATGTCGTGGCGAAGGTGCGGCATCTTCTTGGCGGAGTCAAGGTCGGTCATGCCGGCACGCTCGATCCTGCCGCGACGGGAGTCCTGCCTGTGCTGATTGGGCGGGGAACCCGCATTGCCGAATATCTTGTTGAATGGGATAAAGAATATCGTGCCGTGCTTCGCCTCGGAGAAACTACCAATACGCAGGATGCGACGGGAACAGTCCTGGCGAGCCACACAACGGATTCTGTGACGCCTGAGGCGATTCATGAGATGGTCAGTCGATTTCACGGGCCGATTGAGCAAGTCCCTCCGATGTATTCGGCGGTGAAAGTCGGGGGTGTTCCTCTGTATAAGTCCGCTCGGGCAGGCAAAACGGTTGTGCGGGCCGCGCGAACGATCGTCATCCATACCCTTGAGGTGGAGGCAATCCAGGGGCGGGATGTGACCTTGCGCATCGTCTGTTCGAAGGGGACCTATGTGCGGACCCTCTGTGCCGACATTGGTGAAGCGTTGGGCGTCGGTGGCCACATGTTGGCGTTAGAGCGAAGACGGGTGGGCCCCCTGGCAATCGATCACGCGCTGACGGTTGAGGAGGTGGTCACCCGTCATGCCCTTGGTCGGTTGGGAGACGATCTGTTGTCGCTTGATCGTGCGTTGGACCAACTGGGGATTGTGGTGGTGGATGAACAGACCGCCGACCGCGTGCGACACGGGGCTCCGGTGCCTGCGGCCAAGATTCTTCGTTGGGAGGGGGTAGCCGATGCCGAACACAGGTCACACCGGCCGGTTCGTATCCACGATACCGGCGGATGTCTGGTGGCGATCGGGAAGTGTCCGGACAATTCGGGAGGTGCACTCAAGGTTGAGAAGGTGTTGATCGATCAGGACGTATGAGACTTCGTTGCGGATGAAGGAAGGGAACAGGAAGGAAGAAGCCCATGGCATTACTCAAAGAAGCAAAGACCGAGTTGATCAAGCAGTATCGGCAGCATGAGACGGATTCCGGCTCGCCGGAAGTCCAGATCGCGGTATTGACCAACCGGATCACGTATTTGACAGAACATTTCAAGCTCCATAAGAAGGATCATCACTCTCGGCGCGGCCTGCTTCTATTGGTCGGGCGTCGGCGGCGTTTGCTCGACTATCTTCGTGGCGTCAGCGATGCACGCTATCGTGCCGTGATCGAGCGATTGGGCATCAGAAAGTAGCATCCCATCTCGCTGTTGGCTAGGGGGCACAACAGCGGGCAGTAGTCAGTCGCACAGGTGAACACTGACAGAGGCTGGAGTGCGCCACATCGCTCGAGTCTCTCTCTGTGGGCATCTGTGGGGCCTAACCAGAGGAGACCCAGATGGTACACACAGTTGAAATAGAGGTTGCCGGGCGCATTCTGCGGCTCGAGACCGGTCGTGTGGCACGACAAGCAGATGGTTCGATTTGGGCTTCGTACGGCGACACCGTCGTGCTGGCGACGGCCGTTGCATCACAGGTCGCCAAGCCGGGCATCGATTTTCTTCCTCTCACGGTCGATTATCAGGAAAAATCCTTTGCGGCCGGGAAGATTCCCGGTGGGTATTTTAAGCGGGAAGCTCGTCCATCTGAGAAAGCTGTGCTGACCAGCCGACAGATCGATCGGGGGCTCCGTCCGCTCTTTCCCGAGGGTTATTACTTCGAAACTCAGGTCATCGCCTCAGTTCTCTCGGCCGATCAGACCGGTTCGTCCGACATCCTTGCCATTATCGCCTCCTCTGCTGCCCTGACTATCTCGAACATCCCGTTCGACAATCCTATCGCAGGCGTGAGAATCGGTCGGCTGAATGGCAAGTTGGTCGTCAACCCGGACCTTGAGACGGTGGCGAAGAGCGAGCTGCAACTCGTTGTGGCGGGGACGGCTGATGCAGTCATGATGGTCGAAGCAGGGGCGAACGAACTGTCCGAAGCCATCATGCTTGAGGCGATCGAACTCGCCCATGCCGAGATCAAGAAGATTGTGGCAAAGATTCGTGAACTGCAAGCTGTTGCCGGCAAGCCCAAGCGGAAGGTGGCGAAAGAGCAGATCGACTCCGCGCTCGCCGCTCAAGTGAAGGCCTTGGTGGCGCAAGGGATCCGTGATGCCATCATGATTCCGAACAAAGCGGCCAGGCAGGAGCGGTTGGATGAGGTCAAGGACGGCGCCGTTCAAAAACTCAAGAGTACGGACGATCCGAATCGGGAGCGGCACGTCAAGTTGGTGTTCCATGAGCTGGAATATACGGAAGTTCGGAACATGATTCTGGAGAAAGGGTCGCGGGCGGATGGACGCGGTCCGGCTGATATTCGTCCGATCACCTGCCAAGTCAGTGCGCTGCCACGGACACATGGCTCCGCGATTTTTACCAGGGGCGAGACCCAAAGTTTGGCTGTGGTCACGTTGGGGACCACGGACGACGAGCAGCGAATCGATGCGTTGGAAGGCGAGTACATGAGGACCTTCATGCTCCATTACAATTTTCCGCCGTTCAGCGTCGGCGAAGCGCGGCCGCTTCGCTCACCGGGACGCCGGGAAGTCGGCCATGGCGCACTGGCGGAACGGGCGTTGGCCCCGGTGGTCCCCAGCAAGGAAGCCTTCCCCTACACGCTTCGTATCGTGTCCGATATCCTCGAATCCAACGGATCCTCTTCAATGGCGACCGTCTGTGGCGGGAGCCTTGCGATGATGGACGCTGGTGTCCCGATCAGAGAAGCTGTGGCTGGGATTGCGATGGGATTAATCAAGGAAGGGGATCGGGTCATGATCCTCTCCGACATTCTTGGGCTGGAAGATCACCTAGGTGACATGGACTTTAAAGTCTGCGGCACCAAGCAGGGCGTGACCGCGTTACAGATGGATATCAAGATCGGTGGCATTACGTCTACCTTGATGCAGAAGGCGTTGGAGCAAGCCAAGGCCGGCCGTTTGCACATTTTGAGTTGTATGGAGCAGGCGCTCCAAGCGCCAAGGAGCACTCTGTCTGCCTATGCGCCGCGGATTTTCACGATGAAAGTCAAGCAGGACAAGATCCGCGAGATCATCGGTCCGGGCGGCAAAACGATCCGCGGCATCATTGCGGATTGCGGAGTCAAGATTAATGTTGACGACAGCGGAACCGTGACGATTGCGTCGGTCGACGGAGCCTCGGCCGAGAAGGCCAAAGAGATGATCAGTCGGATTACCGAAGAGGTAGAGATCGGGAAGATTTATATGGGCACGGTTCGGAAGCTCATGGACTTCGGTGCGTTTGTCGAGGTCCTGCCGGGAACCGATGGGCTGGTCCACATCTCGCAGCTGGCGCACCATCGAGTCCAAGCGGTGTCCGACGAGGTGAAGGAAGGCGATCAAAT
>JACQEY010000210.1 GCA_016200355.1 Nitrospirota bacterium | reverse complement strand
TCGCCATTCGCTTCGCAGACTCCACCGTGTTGTCTAGCAACATCGCAATCGTCATCGGCCCAACACCACCAGGCACAGGACTGATCCAGCCCGCTTTCTGACTGACCGGCTCGAAATCGACATCGCCACACAATTTACCCTCAGGAGTTTTATTCGTTCCCACATCGATGACGACAGCCCCTTCTCGCACCATGTCGGCCGTCACAAACTTGGCTCTCCCAATCGCGACCAGCAGGAGTTCGGCTTCGCGACAGATCGCCGGCAAATCCTTGGTCTTGGAATGGCAAATTGTTACCGTAGCGTGGCGCTGGAGCAACATGAGCGCCAACGGCTTGCCGACGATGTTGCTCCGCCCCAGTACGACGGCGCGCTTGCCTTCGATACTCACGCCGGTGGATTCGATCATCCTAATGACGCCCTTCGGTGTACAGGCCTCAAACACCGGATGCCCCTCAACAAGCCGGCCGAAATTGTATGGATGAAACCCGTCTGCATCCTTGTTGGGCGACACCGCTTCGAGCACGACTTTGCTGTCGATATGTTTCGGGAGCGGCAACTGAACCAATATCCCGTGGATCTTGGGATCGGCGTTCTCCTTTTCAATCAAGGCCAACAGTTCTGCTTGCGTCGTGCTCGCCGGTAATTTGTGATCATCGATATAGATGCCCGCCGCATCACAGGCTTTCTGCTTGCTCTTCACATAGAGATGCGAGGCGGGATCGTCTCCCACCAGGATCGTCGCCAAGCCGGGCTTCATCCCTGTCTTAGCCAAGACTGCCGCTGATTCTATTGCCAACCGCTCACGTACTTGCAATGCCAATGCTTTGCCGTCGATCAATCGTGCCGCCACCGATTCCTCCTCCGTTGAGAGATCATCAGAAAAAACACGGCACCATAGCAGGGCATTTTTGAGCAAGTCAACGACCTCTCCAAGAGGTGAGGAGTAAGGGGTGAGGGGTGAAGCGAGGGACTTGGGAATCTTATGTTGATCGCTGCTCTGCCTACCCTTTACCCCTAACCCCTAACCCCTCACGTCACTCCTCACCCTTCACCAGTTTTCTTGACAGGCTTCTCGCCTGGCAGCTACGATACATAAATTAACCACAATCAACAGCCATCTATCTTGTGAACAGAACCCCCTCCGTGAGGTCCCTTCTGACACATGTCATGAGCCATCCAGCGACCTGGCTAATCGGGATCATGTCCCTTGTGTTCGCGGGCCCACTCAACGCCCAAATCACCGTAACTGACCTGCAGTCGCCTTATAGTTTTGTCAACGATCCTCTCGAAAAAAACTATTTCATCTCGAGCGTGAACGGCGACGCGGAGACCGCCGATAACAACGGATTCATCACCAAGCTCAATCCCAATGGCAAACTCCTCAATCTGAAGTTTATCCAAGGAGGGAAGGACGACGTCACACTCCATGCCCCCAAAGGCATGGCCTTGGTTGAACACGTGCTCTACGTGGCCGATCTCGACACCCTCCGGAGCTTCGACACGACGACCGGTAAGCCCGTCATGGCGCTCAGGATCCGGCCACCCGCTGCCTCACAATCTGAGCCGCTACTGACCTCGTTAAGCGACGTGACCTTCGACGGCAAAGGACACCTCTATTGCTCCGACCAGAAAGCGAACACGATCTACCGTGTCGATCTGGCTACCCAGACGGTTTCCGTGCTCGTCACAGACCGCTCCCTCGCGGGCCCCTCTGGCCTAGCCGTCCATCCTAAATCAGGCCAGATCATCGCGGTCAGTTGGGAGAAGGGCAAGATTTCCGAAGTCTCTCCGGAAGGCGTGGTGACGGAGCTCTTTTCCAACGGATTCTTTTCTAACCGCTTTCAGAATCTCCGCGGGGTAGACTTCGACCGTTGGGGCAACATGTACGTGTCCGACTTCACAACGGGAAAAGTCTGGCGCATGAGCTGGGACAAACGGTTTCAAGTTATCGCTGAATTCTTGCCCTCACCGGGAGATCTCAGCATCGATCGCGCAAATAACCTCATCCTTGTGCCCTATGAACAGGCGCATGCGGCAGAGATGAACGGGCTCGAAACCCCCAGCAGTGCGAAATCAAAACAAGAAAAACGGACGTTGGCGGACTATGGCTTTATCCCGCCCCCGCCGAAACCGGCGCCGGAGGAACCCATAAAAAAGTGAGCCACTGCGCCTATTGCATGCAACGAAAGGGCAAGCGGCCATGTCCCGCCTTGTCCGGACTGATCTGTAGCCAGTGTTGCGGTGAACACCGAATCGTGAGAGTTTCATGCCCAGCTGACTGCGTCTATCTCGAATCCGGAAGCGATTATCAGCAGAAACGGCTGGCGGTGCAATTCATGCCAGTGCGCCGAGATTTCTATAGTGAGCTGGCCGACCTCGGCGACAAGAAGGCCGTGGCACTATTCAATCTCGTTGAAGTAGTCATCTTCGGGTATTTCCAAGGACGCCGCGACGGGCAAGATGCGGAAATTGTGGCCGCGCTGCAGGCCTTGCGGCGGACGCTCAGCCCCCTCCATGTGCCTGCCGGCCCGATGCCGGTCTTTGCGGAACATTTGAAGAAGGAGTACGACACGTTCAAGAAACAGAACCCTCAGGACATCGCCGATGCGTCTTCTGCACCGGAAATACTGGACCGTGCAATCGCCTTCGTCTCACGATTTTCCGGCACGGACTTTCAGTCTCAACGGTTTCTCGGTGGGCTCATCGGCTATGTGCGAGCCTACCATCCGGAAATTGCGGAGTACCTGACCAAGCAACGTGAACCGGGCCACATCATCTTGCCAGGACAGCAATTCATGCCACCTCCGGCGCCTGAACCCCATACCCATGGGCCAGGATGTCACCACCATTGACTGGGGGCCACTCCCGGGGACAGTAGACAGACACCATGAGCGCAGAGAAAGAGCGAAAGATCAGAAAAGCGCGCCGGGTGGGGTTACGCTGTACTCTGGGATTTTCTTCCGGCGAGGTCGAAGGCGACGCTACGATCACAAACATCTCGACGTCCGGCTGTCGAGCCGAGTCCGACATCAATATGGCCGAAGGGCTCGATATTCAGGTCATTATTCAGCTTCCCAACCAATCGCCACCAGTAAAAATCGAACGAGCCTCCGTGCGCTGGGTCTCCGGCAACGCGTTCGGCCTTAACTTCATCCTCTTTTTCCCGTCTGAACGAGCCCGCCTCCGCACATTTATCGAACATATAAAATAGCCTTCTCTCTTTACCCTCCATACTCCATAAGCACCGCAGTCTCATGAACTCTCACTGCGCACATCGAGCGAGCATATTCTTATTGTGCGCGCTCTGGGAGCACGGGAGTCCGTGAGACCGCGGTACTATTCAACAATCGTCACCGTCATCTCAATTCGTTCGTTCGGCAAGTCGCGCTCATTTTTTGGAAGGTTCACTATCCTATCGGCAATGCCAAGGCCTTTGGTCACCTCACCGAACGCCGTGTACTTTCTATCCAGGAAAATGGACGTCTCGACGACAATGAAAAACTGAGACCCCGCAGTGTCAGGCTCGTTCGCTCGCGCCATCGACACAATACCGCGCTTGTGAGAAATGTCGCTGAACTCCGCTTTGAGTAAGACGGGGTTGCCTTTCTCATCCTTGGGCCCACCCTGCCCATACGTGTCCTTGTGTAGCGAACTCTTGGTATTGGGGTCACCACCCTGGATCATAAAACCTGGGATAACCCGATGAAAGATCGTCCCATCGTAAAACCCGGACTTGGCCAGCTTGATAAAATTTTCAACATGTCTTGGGGCTACATCCGGATAGAACTTGATATGCATATCTCCAAACTTTGTCTTGATAATGGCTCTCGGACCACTGTCTGGCAGAGGAGTAACCGGTTTCACGTCGGCCTTCCCGCCACAACCGGTGAGGAGACCGATCCCCAACAGCACTCCGCACAGCATCAGGCTTCTCATCGCAGCAGGGCCACGCATCATTGCCCACCAACCTTGCATCATTTACTCGACCACCACGACCGTGATCTCCGCCCGTTCATTCGGAAGATCATGGCTGTTTTTCGGCAAGCTGACAATCTTGTCCGCCACCTCCATCCCCTTCACCACCTCGCCAAAGACCGTATACTGCCCATCAAGAAAGTTCGAATCCTTGACGACGATGAAGAACTGCGAACCGGCGCTGTTGGGATCGCTCGTGCGTGCCATGGAGAGAATCCCTCGCCGGTGAGGAATGTCGTTGAACTCCGCCTTGAGCCGCTGGCTCGGCCCCCCCTGACCATAGGTCTCCGTCTTATTCAGATCTTTGGTATTGGGGTCGCCGCCCTGAATCATGAATCCTGGAATCACCCGATGAAAGATCGTGCCGTTATAGAAGCCGGACTTTGCCAACGCGATGAAGTTTTCAACATGCTTGGGAGCCTTCTCGGGAAAGAAAACGACGTCCATATCGCCGAACTTCGTTTTGATCGTGGCCTTGGGACCTTTCGCCCCTTCTACTTTCCCCGCCGGAGCCTTGTCCGCTGCGAAAAGAGTCCCCATGCCCAGCAACAGACTCCCACCGAGCACGAGCATCACCGCCGCCATCCTCACTATTATTCGTCTCTGCATCATCAGCCTCCCTGAAATAATAACTGATCTCGTTCTGAAGTACTCCTAGCGTGTCGACCGGATTAGATCCTTAACCCGCATCATTCACGAAGGCTTCTACTGCAACCACCGATACGAAAATCAGAACTCATTGCGGTATTCTTTCTTCGCGCCAGGATCATACAAAGGGCGCTCGACCTCGCAAGCGCGGTGGCGACGCACCTGACGGCGGGTGGGCTCGCCGCCGTCTCGGCGGTTTCGTCACGAACCTCCGTGAATAATGCGAGTTACCTGTCCGAGGGCCTGTTTCGCCGCCTGTTGTTCCGCTTCCTTTTTGCTTCGCCCGGACCCCACACCCACGACCTCGCCCTGAATGGACAGTTCTACCTCGAATAACTTCTGGTGGTCGGGCCCTGTTTCTCGGACAGTCGCATAGCGTGGCAATGTGTCATGCCGCTTTTGACACCACTCCTGAAACTGGGTCTTGTAATCGCCCGCTCCAGGCTGCTCTTGTTGCGCGGCAATATGCGCGAGTTCCTCTGAGAAAATGTGGCGCGTCACCGTGCGGCTTGCTTCAAATCCTCCGTCAAGATGAACCGCCGCAAGCACCGCCTCCAGCGCATCGGCCAGCAACGAATCTTTCTCCCGCCCCTTCGAACGGTCCTCCCCGCGCCCGAGCTTGAGATGCTCCCCTAGTCCAAGCCGGCGGGCAACTTGCGCTAACGATGCCTCACTCACCAACTGTGCTTTCAGCTTCGAGAGAGTCCCCTCTGAAGACTGCGGTAACGCGGAGGCCAGATACTCACTCATCACAAGCGACAACACGGCATCGCCGAGAAATTCGAGCCGCTCGTTATGTTGAGGCGAAGCCGTTTTCTGCTCGTTGACGAGAGAGGAGTGAGTCAAGGCTTCCTCGATCAAGACAAGGGCCTTGAATCGATAGCCCAACGAGGATTGAAGCGAATCGGCGGAAGAAGCCGAAGTCATAGTGGCGAATATATCCCTCGCACAGGCCTGTTAGCAGGATGCTGAAAAAGTCTGCCAGCGGCGTTCTCGCATCGTTCAGATCCTCAACGTACCCCAGAGGGTACGCCTCCGGTCTTCACTCGCTGCGGCCTTGCTGAACAGCCTTTTTGAGCATCCTGAAGATATTTTGACATCGAAACCATTATGCAAGATTCTCACGGTGTATTGTCTATAAACTTGGTTTTTCCGGAGCCTCTAGGCATCTGGTTTCCTGAACAGCAGGCAGGCATTGACCCCGCCGAATCCAAAAGAGTTTGACAGTACCACGGTCACTGCAGCCGGTCTGGCCTTGTGCGGGATATAGTCCAGATCGCAGGCAGGATCGGGGTGATCCAAGTTGATCGTCGGGGGAAGTATCCCATGGTGAAGCGCGAGCACACTAAACACCGCTTCAATCCCACCGGCTGCCCCAAGTAAGTGGCCGGTCATTGACTTGGTCGAACTCACCGGGATGCGGGAGGCCTGCTCACCGAACACCTGTTTGATAGCCTTGGTCTCAATGGCATCCGCCATCGTCGACGTGCCATGCGCGTTGATGTACCCGACCTGGCCCTTGCCGATACCGGCATCCTTCAATGCCAGCTCCATGCAGCGCACCGCGCCTTCTCCCTCTTCGGACGGGGCGGTAATATGGTAGGCGTCGCTGTTCATGCCGTAACCGATCAATTCGGCATAGATCCGAACGCCACGCCGGCGCGCATGCTCCAGCTCTTCCAAGACCACGACCCCAGCGCCTTCGCCGAGCACGAACCCGTCGCGGTCCTTGTCGAACGGCCGGCTCGCTTTCGTCGGGGCATCGTTGCGAAACGACAAGGCTTTCGACGCTGCAAACCCTGCAACCCCCAACGGCGTAATGGCAGCTTCCGCCCCGCCCGCGATCATGACATCGGCATCGCCCGCCTGAATCAATCGATAGGCGTCGCCGATACAATGATTGCCCGTCGCACAAGCCGTCACCGCACAGGAGTTCGGCCCCTTGGCTCCAAACCTGATTGCCACCTGCCCGGAAGCCAGGTTGATGATGGTCATCGGAATGAAAAACGGCGAGACGCGCCCTGGGCCTTTTTCCTGCAGAATCTTGTGGTAGTGCTCGATTGACCCGAGCCCCCCGATGCCCGATCCGATATACACACCGACTTTCGTGGCCTCTTCCGGCGCCACGGTGAACCCCGCATCATCCACCGCCAACTGGGCAGCGCCCACGGCATAATGGATGAATGTATCCATCTTTTTGATTTCTTTTTTTTCGATGAACTCGGCTGGATCGAAATCTTTCACTTCACCGGCAATTTGGGCATCATACGCCGCAGGGTCGAATTTCGTGATTCGACCGATGCCGGACTCACCGGCACAGATGGCCTTCCAGGTCTTTTCGACACCCGTCCCTAGAGGCGTGATCAGCCCTAGACCGGTCACTACAATCCGCCTGGTCGAACGAGGACTCATCACGACCTGCGACCGCTAGGCCTTTTCCTTAATGTAGTCCAGCGCTTTCCCGACCGTCAGAATCTTCTCTGCGTCTTCGTCGGGGATCTCGATGCCGAATTCTTCTTCGAGTGCCATCACCAACTCAACCGTATCGAGCGAGTCGGCGCCAAGATCTTCCACAAAGCTGGCCTCAGGCGTGACCTCATCCTCTTCAACTCCGAGCTGCTCACCGATAATCTTTTTTACCCGTTCATCCACAGTACCCATCGATTTTCCCGCCTCCTTCCCCATCCTAGACCCTCCTTGTCGCTGCGAGCCTGACACCGCAGCATCGTACAATGTTCTGGCCCCATCGTCGTCAGGGCATCAACATCCCCCCGTTCACGTGCAACACGTGCCCGGTAATGTAGGCTGCCTCGTCCGACACTAGAAATCGCACTGCCGACGCAATATCGGCCGCGGTGCCCAGCCTTCCCAATGGAATTTGCTTCTGAAGCGTCTCTTTCACCTCTGTCGGCAACCCCTGCGTCATGGCAGTATCGATGAATCCTGGCGCGACCGCGTTCACCGTCACCGAGCGGCTCGCATATTCCCGTGCCACTGTCTTTGTCAACCCAATCACCGCCGCCTTAGACGCCGCGTAATTGGCCTGGCCCACATTACCCATCACGCCGACGATCGACGCAATGTTGACGATACGACCATAGCGCTGTTTGGTCATCGGGAGCAAGACCGCCTTCGTACAGTTGAAGGTCCCGTTCAAATTGACCTGCAGCACCAGATTCCAGTCTTCTTCCTTCATCCGCAATAACAGCCCGTCGCGTGTAATCCCGGCATTGTTCACCAGAATATCGACCTTCCCCCATTCCTTGAGTACCTGATCGACCATCGTTTTGGTATCGGCGGCATCGGCCACATTCACTTTGACGTTCAGCGCCTTGCGGCCCAACTGCTCCACCGCCGCAACCGTATCCTTCGACCGGCTCGGATCAAGATCGGCGACCACAATATCGGCCCCGGCCTGCGCCAATGACTCAGCGATGGCCCGGCCGATCCCTTGCGCCGCCCCTGTGACAATCGCAACCTTACCATGGAGTGACATCCGCTCGCTCCTCACATCCCTTCACGCACTCAACGCAGCGCGGGTCGCCTCGAGCGACTTAGGATCATTGACATTCATAGTCGCCGCGTCCGGCAGAATCCGCTTGATCAAGCCGCTTAGCACTGCTCCAGGCCCAACCTCGACGAATGTCGTCACACCCATCGCGGCCATGGCTTTCACCGAATCTTCCCAGAGCACAGATGAAGGAAGTTGTCGTACCAGCGATGTCCGGATGTCGCTCGCCTTCGTGATGGCTTTCGCTTCGGCATTGTTAATCAACGGCATCTTGAGATCGGACCAGGTGATCGCAGCCAAATCTCCGGCAAGTCGATCGGCAGCCTTTTGCATCAGCGGCGTATGCACCGGCACACTCACGGGAAGAGAAATCGCCCGCTTACATCCCTTGGCCTTCGCCAGTTCAATAGCCCGTTCAACGGCAGCCTTTTCCCCGGCAATGACAATCTGACCGGGTGAGTTAAAATTTGCCGCGGCCACGATCCCCACAGATGAGGCATCTCGGCACACCTCTTTCACCACGTCTGCCGTGAGGCCGAGCAGCGCGGCGACAAGGCCTGTCCCAGGTGGCACCGCTTCGGCCATGTAGCGACCTCGCTTTTGTACGATGGCCACTGCCTCACGATAAGTCATTCCCTCAGCGGCAACAAGAGCCGAGTATTCACCCAGGCTATGACCGGCCACTGCGATCGGCGCAACGCCCAACGGTTTGAACGCATGGAGCGCAGCAAGGCTGCTCACCAACAAGGCCGGCTGAGTATATTCCGTGAGGTTCAATTGCTCCGCCGGTCCATCAAAGCATAGCGTAGCAATGTCATATCCCAACACCGACGAGGCCTCTTCGTAGAGCCCCCTGATACCTGGATAGGCCTCAGCCAACGCTCTCCCCATCCCGACCGACTGAGATCCCTGGCCAGGGAAGACTAATCCAATTCTGGATGACCCTGTTGGTTGGAGCGTCGTCATACTACCGGAACGATTGCGCGAGGCTGCTGGTTACTCTCATCATCGTCATATTCAAAGCTGGAACGAACGTACCGCACCGTCTCAGCGGGGTTAGATATCGTCGAATTTCCCTTGAATGTCAACGGGAAAAGTTTGTTTGAAGCTGTCAGCCATGATCCAACCGTTTGAACTGAGCGTTGATTGCTGAGTGCTTCTTCTACTACC
>JACQEY010000209.1 GCA_016200355.1 Nitrospirota bacterium | reverse complement strand
GTGCGTCTCCAGGGCACGAACGCCGAGGAGGGGCGGAAGCTGCTGCTGGAGTCGGGTCTCAGAGTGGATGTGGCGACGGACCTCTGGGAGGCGGCTCAGAAGATCGTGGCGATGACGGGGAAGAAACGCAAGAAGGCGGAGGCGGCGGGATTCGCGGGTCCTGCCCCCGCATAGCCCAGTGCAGCTGGGCGTTTCGCCGTCGAGGCCCCGCAGACCCGACTGTACGCCCCGCGTTGCATCTGGGCACCCATGCGGTGTCACCCGCTCAAGAAATCCCTCGCCCCTTGAGGGAGAGGGTTAGGGTGAGGGGCGGTTTGGCAAGTGCGGTGACCCGAGCCTCCGCTATTCGCGATGCAGGCCCGGCCATCACGCTTGGCACTGACTTCCAACCGGGTCCGTCTTCAGGATATTTATTCGGCGATAAATCGATATCGTCCATTATCTGATCACGATCACGAAATTACTTTTTCACAAGAGAACTTTAAACATACAGTGAGGTCCTGTCTGAAGGCATTGCAAAAATATAAGTTGGTGGACTACTTGGTAGGTTGGGCTCGCAAAGAATCCTGAGGAGAGAGGAACGCCGTGAGCATTCTTGTGAATCAGGACACGCGGGTGGTGGTGCGGGGGTTGTTCTGATCGCGCGAACGTGATTCAATAGTCTCAAGGAAGCAATCCCAACAAGAGGCGGCTATGAGCACGGTGACTTTTAGGGAGGCATTGGATCTGGTCGAGTCGCTGTCCGATGAGGAGCGGTTGGCCCTCGTTGAGATTGTCAAGCGTCGCCTTGTCGAGCGGCGGAGGGATGAAATCGCTGAGAGTGTCCGTGAGGCGAGAGAAAATTATGCGCGTGGAGAAGTCAGAAAGGGAACAGCAGACGATCTCCTGCGTGATCTCCGCGGATGAGGCAACTGGTTTGGGGCAAGACCTTCATCCGCGCACACAAGAGGGCTATCCAGCGGCATCCCGATCTGCAAGCCGAGATCGAAAGGGTGCTGCGACTGCTCGCGGACGATCCATTTGATCCTCGATTAAGAACGCATAAGCTCAAGGGAAAACTCTTGGGTATATGGGCATGCAGTATCGGTTATGACCTGCGCCTTGTTTTTGAGTTCGTCAAAAGCGCCGGCAAAGAAGACGACATTCTCCTGATTGAGGTCGGTACCCATGAGGAAGTCTATTAAGGTCGAAGCGAAGAAAGGGCAGTCATGAGCATTCTAGTCGATAAGGACACGCGGGTGGTGGTGCAGGGGATCACGGGCAAGGAAGGCTCATTCCATGCCATGCAGTGCAAGGCCTACGGCACGCAGGTCGTCGCGGGCGTGACGCCGGGCAAGGCGGGGCAGGAAGTCGACGGGATCCCGGTCTTCAACACGGTCCGTGACGCCGTGCGGAAGACCCAGTGCGACACCTCGCTGATCTTTGTCCCACCGCCGTTTGCCGCCGACGCCATCTTGGAGGCCGCCGACGCCGGCATCCGGCTGATCATCTGCATCACGGAAGGCAT
>JACQEY010000002.1 GCA_016200355.1 Nitrospirota bacterium | reverse complement strand
TTGTGTTAGCACCAAAGAAAGTTAAGTTCCGTAAAATGATGAAGGGACGCATGACTGGCAAGGCCTATCGTGGCAGTCAGATTACCCTCGGAGAGTTTGGGCTCAAGGCGCTTGAGCCTGGCTGGATTACCAGCCGGCAGATTGAGGCGGCGCGCATCGCGATCACTCGATGTGTGAAGCGCGGTGGCCAGGTGTGGACGAGAATTTTCCCCGATAAGCCGATCACCAAAAAGCCAGCTGAAACCCGAATGGGTAAGGGGAAGGGCAATCCGGAGTACTGGGTCGCGGTTGTCAAGCCTGGCCGCATTCTTTATGAGATGGATGGCGTGACGCCGGATGTCGCAAAGGAGGCATTCCGACTGGCCTCGCATAAGTTGCCCATTGCCACGAAGTGTGTCATTCGCGGCGAGTTTTAGCATTGGTCGAACCGGATTTAATGGTATTGGGGGCGCATTTATGGATCTGAAGGAACTACGGCAACTCACGGAGCCTGAGCTGGCGGAGAAAGCGAAGCAGTTCACACAAGAACTCTTCAATCTTCGTTTTCAGATGGGAACTGGACGGTTGGAAAACCCTATGCAGTTGCGAAAGACAAAGCGCACCATTGCCAGGGTGAAAACGATTCAGCGCGAGCTCGCGCAGGCCGATCCAGTCTCTACCGCAGCGAAAGGGGTTTGAGGATGGGAGAGTCAGCAAATAAACGGCGTGAATGGGTTGGGCGTGTGGTCAGCAATAAGATGAATAAGACCGTGGTCGTCGAGATCGAGCGGTCTGTTATTCATCCGCTCTATCGAAAAGTTCTGCGCCGTGTCACGAAATTCAAGGCCCACGACGAGGACAATACTTGTAAAATCGGCGACCGTGTGCGGATGGTCGAGACAAGGCCAATTAGTAAAGATAAGCATATGCGGGTTATCGAGGTCGTGGAAAAAGGACGGGGTGAGTAGGTCGAGATCGTGTGAATGGTAGAGGGAACACCGGGACTATGATTCAAAGCTATACATACATGGACGTGGCCGATAACTCCGGTGCCAAACAGGCCATGTGCTTTCATGTGCTTGGGGGAACCAGGCGTCGGTATGCTTCTCTCGGAGACATTGTCGTTGTGGCTGTCAAAGAAGCCATTCCTGCAGCAACGGTCAAGAAGGGCGATGTGAGCCGAGCCGTGGTCGTGAGGACGACCAAGGAAGTGCGCCGGGATGATGGTTCCTACATCAAGTTTGACCGTAATGCCTGTGTTCTGATCAATAAGGACGGGGATCCCGTCGGGACGCGTATCTTTGGGCCGATCGCACGCGAGCTGCGGTGGAAGAAATTCATGAAGATTATTTCCCTAGCTCCGGAAGTGCTGTAGCGAGGGTGGAGACGGCGGGATGAATAAGCAGGGGTTGAAGAAGAATCGAATTCGTAAGGGCGATGTGGTGGTCGTGATTGCCGGGCGCGACCGTGGCAAGTCCGGAAAAGTGCTCTCGGTTGATCCCGGAGCGGGCAAGGTTGTGGTCGAAAAATTGAACATGATCAAGCGCCACACCAAGCCGAATCAGAAAGTCAAGCAAGGCGGCATTCTCGAGCGGGAAGCGCCGTTTGCAGTCTCAAATGTG
>JACQEY010000206.1 GCA_016200355.1 Nitrospirota bacterium | reverse complement strand
TGACCGTCCGACATTCGAATGTTCCCGATGGTCTCAATGCTGTTCCGATATTGTTCCGGAAATCGTACAATGAGATTGAACCGTCGCTGCTCTTCATAGACCCGGGTCGCCGATTCACCTCCGACCGCGGTGGCAATGACGTCGCGCACATCTGAGACGTTGATCCCGTGCCGCGCGATCTTGCCACGATCGATATCGATCGTGATATACGGCTGGCCGAAGAGTTGCTCTACTTTTAAATCTTTAACGCCTCGAATCGTGCCGAGGACACCGGCGATCTTATCCCCCGTCTGACGCAGCTCATCCAGGTCTGGCCCGAACAGTTTAACGGTTACTTCTGCGCGCACCCCCGAAATCAATTCGTCTACCCGTTGCTGGATCGGCTGGCTGATCAGATAGTTGGCGCCGGGCACCAGTGCCAGCCGCTCGCGGACTCGCTCTTTCAACCCCGCCATGGTGGAGGCTGTCGTCCAGGTCTCAATCGGATGCAACCTCGCAACGGAATCGCTTTCGTTCGGCTCTTGCGGGTCGTTCGCCAATTCCGTGCGTCCGATTTTGGACACCATCATCTGCACTTCGGGAAACTCCAGCACCGCTTTCTGCACCTCCCGTTCGATCTTGATCGATTGCTCCAACGAAATGCTCGGCAAGCGGATCGTGAGGGGGGCCATCGTGCCTTCATTCAGAATGGGGACAAACTCCGACCCCAAAAATGGAAAGAGAGCAATACTCCCTGCCAGCATGAGTCCGGTGGTTGTCAATACCACGCTCCGATGTCCTAAGGCCCAGCGCAGGATAGGAAGATAGAGACGCTTGGCCGATCGAAGCACCCAGGGCTCGGCGTTGGTGTGCCCCGCCCGCAAAGTCAGAAAACATAGGGCCGGTGACAGGGTCACCGACAGAATGAGCGACACCAGCAGGGCGATCATGATGGTATAGGCCATCGGTTTGAACATTTTGCCTTCCATGCCTTGGAACGAGAGGATGGGCATAAAGACGATGATGATGATGATAATGCCGAAGACCACGGGGCGGGCGACCTCACGAGCGGCATTGAGGACGATGGCCTGTCGAGGCAGGCCCTGGTGACGGGGATCCGATAGATGCCGATGGATGTTCTCCACCAGCACCACAGAAGCGTCGACCATCATGCCAATCGCAATGGCCAGACCACCCAAGGACATCAGATTAGCAGTGAGATCGAATTGATCCATTACAAAGAACGTCACGAGCGGGGTCAGGATGAGCGTCGCTGCCACGATCAAGGCGCTCCTGGTATCTCCCAGGAACAGAAACAGCACGACCACCACCAGGAGAATACCCTCCCCCAGCGCCTTATAGACGGTCGTCAAGGCGGCGGAGATCAATTCGATACGATCATAAAAGGGAACGATCCGCCATCCTGCGGGCAGCAGCCCCTTGTCATGTATTTCGGCGATCTTGGCCTTGATCCCTTCTACGACGTTGCGGGCGTTTCCTCCGCGCAGCATAAGCACGATCCCTGCCGCCACCTCGCGCTCACCGTTCAAGACGACAGCGCCATGGCGAATGGCATGGCCAATCTGTACTTGGGCGACGTCATGGATGTGCACGGGAGTGCCGCCCGCTTCTTTGACGACGATGTCCTCGATGTCGCTCAGTTTCCGGATCAGTCCCACGCCGCGGACAATATACTTTTCTGCATGTGTCTCCAGCACGTTGCCTGCGGCATTTGCATTGTTGTTCGCCACAGCGGCAAATACCTCCTCCAGTGAGAGAGAGTATTTTCGCAAGAGTTCCGGCTCAACGAGCACCTGGTACTGTTTGACATATCCGCCTTGCGAGTTGACCTCGATGACTCCGGGGACGCCCTTGAGCAACGGACGGATGATCCAGTCCACCGCAGTTCGCTGCTCGATCAATTCATGTTCCACCGCAGCAGCGTCCAGACCGGCATGTGGAGGACCTTCCAGGTAATACTGATATACCTCTCCCAGTCCGGTGGTATTCGGCGCCATGCTCGGTTCAGACCCAGGCGGTAAGTACTCCTGCACTTCGATCAGCCGTTCGAGCACAAGTTGGCGGGCAAGGTTGATGTCCATATGATCGTCGAACACCACCGTAATCAACGACAGCCCTACTTTGGTTAGCGAGCGTAGTTCTGTCAGATGCGGAATCCCGGTGACTTGTTGTTCGATGGGAAACGTCACCAGCCGTTCGACCTCTTCGGGGGACAAGCCGGGCGCTTTCGTGACGATTTGCACGAGCACGCTCGTCACATCGGGAAACGCGTCGATCGAAATCGTGCGGAAGGCATAGCCCCCCAGAAGGGTAAGCAGTCCGGCGAATGTGAGGATCAGTAAGGGGCGGCGAAGAGAAAACTCAAGAAGTTTATCGACCATGCTTAGTCTTTGGGCTTCATCAACTCAGATTTCAAGGTAAAGGCTCCTTCCTTGACGACCACTTCCCCTTCCTGCACCCCCTCGAGGGCCTCGGCGAAGGTTCCGTTCTTCTCGCCCACTTTGATCGTCCGCGCTTCAAAGATGCCGGGTTCCTTTTGTACAAACACGAAGCTGCGATCCCGATCGTGTTGAACGGCTGCTTCGGGAACGACAAGGACATCCGGGGCCGGTTCGGATGAGATGCGGATCGTGGCGAACATTTCCGGCTTCAGATGACCAGTGGGATTCGGCAAGGAAAGGCGCACCTGCATGGTCCGCGTCGTAGTATCCAGGACATCGCCGACATACGAGACGGTCCCCTGGAACACGTCATCGGGATAGGCAGTCACAAAGACCTCGACCGGCTGATTCGGACTGACGGTCGCACGCTGTACATAGGAGACATCTTTTTCTGATACATTCGCCACCACCCAGACCGTCGAGAGGTCGGCCACCACAAACAGTTTTTGGGTGGTTTCAACCAGCTCGCCTTTGGTGAGGTCGCGCGCGATCACCCGTCCGGCAAAGGGCGCCACAATGGGAATCTGCGAGCGGATCGTTTGGGTTCGCTCCAGGGTTGCGATTTCTTTGTCCCCCATGCCTAACAACCGGAGCCCTTCGCGAGCCTCCTGAGCCTCGGCACGGATACTGATCATCTCTCCTTCGCGACGCTGCTCCTCCGCCTGGCCGATGACTTTCTCTTTAAAAAGATACTGCGCCCGCTGATATGCCTGCTCCGCCACGTGCCGCCGTGCTCTGGCCTTGAGGTAGGCAGACTGGGCGAGTCCGAGATCACCACTATGGAGCACCGTCAACAGCTGATGGGCCTTGACCTCTTGTCCTAAATCGGCATGTACCTCGGCGACCCGCCCACGGACGAGGGTCGTAATATTCGCTAACGCATTCTCGTTCGGCCGTATGACGCCGGGAAAGGTCCGGTAAGTACGAAATGCTGTTCTCCCGACCGGCTCCACCGTCACACCGGATCGGGTCACTTCATCCAGTGGGAGCCGAACAAGACGCACCTCGCCTGCCGAATGTTTCGGCTTGCTTTCTTCAGCAGGGGCCGGGGTACGGTCACAGCCCGTGAAGGAGGCCAACAGCAGCATGCCGAAGAAGACGCTGCACATTGCGCTCAGACAACCTCGCGGACGCGCATGACACTCACATCGATTTGCACAGCCGCCGGAAGAAATGACCATGCTGCTCATTCTGCTCTTCTGTCCTCTTTTAGAGTGGACCGCCCACTGCGCGCTCATACCGCGTGAGCGCCAGGGAGAGTTCGAAACGCGCCTGATTATAATCTACGGTGATCTGGCGTTGGACCCGTTGGGCATCGAGGACATCCAGAAGGCTGGAGGCGCCCTGCCGGAAGCTCAATTGGGCAATGCGAAGCGCTTCTTGCGCTTGTTTCAGGAGCCCTTCCTCGTAGACGAGGATCTGATCTTGCGCCGTTTCCGCCTCACGAGTATGTTGGTTGATGGCACGGATGAGGTCGTTCTTGGCGCGAATCAGCTCAGCCTCTTCTTTTCGTTGGGTGCCGAGCGCTGTCGCAATGTGCCCTTGCTGCAGATACCACAATGGCGTCGGCAGGCTCGCACCTGCAATCATCGCCTCCCGGCCTGCGTCCCTGGCATACCCGCCAAACAATGTCACGTTCGGCACACGGGCTTGCCGCTCCTTGGTGACGGTAGATTCAGCCTGCTCCACCAGTTTTACCTGGCGCTTCAGAATGGGATGTTGTGATGGATCCCTCGTCACCATCTGCTCCGGGTCCAGATGGTCCCGGAGCGACCGAAAATCTCCTTGCACCTTGTAGCGAGGCCCCAAGGCCCCCGCCGTCAAGGTGTCCAATCCGACAAGTTTTACGCGCACGGCATTCTTGGCTTTCGTCATCTCTTGCTTGGCCTTGAGCACCTCCACCTCCGCCTTGACCGATTCGAATTGAGGACCTTCGCCGGATCGGACCCGAGCTTTGACAATACGCGCCACCTCCTGAACGATCTCCAAGTTCTGCTGGAGAAGGTCTACCGTTCGCTCCGCCAACAGCAGTTCGTAGAATAGCCCCTTCACCTCCGCAATGAGATTGAGTTTGGCTACTTCGAGGCCGACCGTCGCACCAACCAGACCGGCTTCAGCCGCATCCTTACGGGCTGCCCGCATGCCCGGCCACTCCACAGTCTGATGTAGCGTCAGGTTATACTCGTGTACACGTGGCCCGACGGTGCTGGGGTCTCGAAGTGCGCCGCTCCCAGTACCGCCGCTGAGTGTGGGGTTGGGATAGGCGCCGGCTTGGATTTGACCGCCCTCATTCTGTTCGATCACGCTTCGGGCGCTGGCGATCGCTGGGTTCCGCTCCAGCGCCAAGTCGATGATACGGTCGAGCTCGAACGTGCGCATCTCTTCTTTCGCCTGGGCGAAGGGAACCATCAGCGTCCCACTCGTCGCCACTGCCACCATCACCGCTATCACTACGACACCATTCCAAAGACGAGCCGGCATGTGCTGCCTCCTTCGGAGTCACGATGAGCTTGTCTGATCGAGATCGAAGACGAAACAGGCCGTCGAGACGACGCTAACTGTGTGCGGTCGGAGGATGTATCAGCCTGGAGATGAGCAGGGAGGACGGAGGAGTCTCGTTCATCGAGGCAAGGAAACGGCCTGACTCACAATCGGACACCCTCACTCGAGAAACGACGCAGCCGTCCGGCGCCTCTTGTGGCGAATCATCTTCGGAATCGGTTGCTTCCCCGGCGTCACTGAAATTGCACGCTTGCCCACTCTCGGTATCGCCGGTCGAACCACACATGAAATTGAAAGACCACCCGATCTGCGCGGACGGGAATACGGTGCATAACAGCAGCGTGAACACGAGAAAGGAGGCAAATGAACGAATCGTTACCACAACACCTTATAAATACGAGGATGACGAGGTTGTCAATAAGTTCGTTGAAACGTTACAGCGGCTTCCATGGCGATTGCGGCCAGCTAAGACACTCGGTGTTATAGTACTCTGCTCTCAACCTCGGTTACAAGAACTACTGTTAACTTCGTATTATTCATGACATTTCGTCGCGAAATCGCAAAGAACTCGTTCTATCACCTGACGACGAGTACGGAACAGCTCGCGTGCTGCACCACCTTTCTTGCTTGCCTCCTTCAACCCGGGATACATGACCACCGGCAGCACATGGAGCACGCTCACGTTAATCGGCACGCGACCGCCCTTGCCGGTCGAACGATCCGGCTGAAACTTGCTCAGCACAAACCTCAGCGCTTTAGCCGATGAGCCCGATCCATCTGTTGCCAAGGTAATCCGTCGCAACGGCGATGCCTCGCCTTTGACGACGAGCACGGGGCAGGTCGCATGATGGATGAGATTCGTCGAGACGCTCCCGAGCATGAAGCGGTCGAGAGCGTCGAGCCCCTGACTGCCCACTACCAAAAGCCCGTCCCGTTTCGGCGCCCGTTTCAAGATCGTCGGCGCGACCGCTCCCTGCTCCTTGCGGGCCATGCCCTTAATTTTCAGCGAGGCCAACTGTTGTCTAGCCTCCTGGAGGGTTTTGACCGAGCGTGCTTCCATGCGCTTGACTTCTTCTTGAATGTACCGCTCGGTGCCGGCCATCACCGGCTGCGCCAGAAACGGCGCACGAAGCGCGGCGACATCAAGCACATGCAGCGCCGTTACCTTTGGCGGCTCGACAAGCGGCAACATAGCCGCCCAGTTGAGTGCCCATCCTCCGTACTTCGATCCATCCGTCGCCACCAGCACATTCATGGTGCCCATCCTTTCTATTGAGTGTCCACCGCGTTCAAATCGACAGACTGAAACCGGCTGTGAACTGCTCGTTCTCCTTCTATCATCGAACGACAAGCACGGCACAGTTCACATGCTGCACCACCCGCGTTGACACGCTCCCGAGGAGAAACCGGTCAATGGCGGCCAGCCCCTTGGCTCCCATCACAATCAGATCGGCATGCTGTTGGGAGGCGACTTTCATAATCTTTTCAGCGGGATTACCAAGCCGACATAGAGGTTCAGCTGTAAATCCTGCCTCGATCAGTTTCTGCGCGCTCTGTTCGACTAGCCTCAGGCCTGTCTCTTTTGCCTTCAGTCCCCGGTACTTGGTCCATGGTATCGTCGTTCCGATGTCGATGGGGGCCAAAGGGCGGCGTGCTATGACATGGATCACGCTCACATGAATCGGCACACGCCCGCCCTTGCCCGTCGGTCGATCCGGCTGAAGCTTGGTCAGCACAAACTCTAAGGCTTTGGCCGATGCTGGCGACCCATCGGTCGCCAATGCAATTCGCCGCAACGGCACCGCCTCGCCCTTGACGACGAGGACAGGGCATGTCGCATGCTGGATGAGTTTCGTCGAGACGCTGCCGAGCATGAAGCGGTCGAGGGCGTCGAGGCCCTGACTGCCCACCACCAGAAGCCCGTTCCGTTTCGGCGCGCGTTTCAGAATTGTTGGGGCAACTGCCCCTTGCTCCTTGCGAACCGTGCCTGTGAGCTTCAGCAACCTCAACCGCTTGGTGACTTTCTTAAGGGTTCTTGCCGCGCGCGCCTCCACGCGCTGAATCTCTAACTTCGTCCGAAACGGCAACCGAAGCCAGGCGCTATCGAGCACATGCAGCGCCGTCACATTGGGCGGCTCGACGAACGGCAGTTTGGCCACCCACTTCAGCGCCCATTGCCCATACTTCGATCCATCCATCGCCACGAGTACATTCATATTGTGCATCCTTTCGATACCGTATCCAACACGTTCGAACCGGCAGGCTGAAACCGAGCCTGAAATGCCTCAAGCGACAGCCCCGCGAGGGTAGCGTAGCGGCTCAGCGCCACCGAATCATTAAAGTCCTCATCGGACAGCCGGATCATGTACTGGCATGCAATCTGGTACGACTGCGCTGTGATATCTACCATCCGCACCTTCGCCCTGCCGGTGACGGGGTCCACCATCTGCTTGAACGGGATCGGCATACACCAACCATCCTGAATCGACACCATCGCTGCCGTCCCTCCATCGAGCAGAAACTGCGCGGCACAATAACCAAGATCTCGGGTGTATTCCATATCGAAAGGAATCGGGTCCGCACAGCGTAATTCATACCCCACATTCTTGGCGACAACCGTCATAGTAAGTCCTAAATCTTTCATGCCCTTCGTCACTTCACGCCGGAGCACATCGCCGATATCGACCTCGGCTAATCGCAGGTGGCCATGTTCATCCCGCTCGACATGATCCAATCCACCCAGGTCTCGCGGGTCAAGCATCTCGATCAGCCCTTCCGCCAACACGACCACCCCGTCGGAACGCCCTCCGCTGAGACGCTTGATCATCGTCCCGATCACGAGATCCACCAGGCGCTGAAGTCTCACAGGCCGCTCCCCAAATTCCTCGGGAATGACGGTGAGCGTGGCGCCGGCGGCCTTACCGATTCCGAGCGCCAAATGGCCAGCTTTGCGTCCCATGGTGACAACGAAGTACCAGCGTGACGTGGTATGGGCATCTACCATGAGATTCTTGACGATCTCGACGGCGACGTGCCGGGCTGTTTGAAAGCCGAACGTCGGAATGCCGGCGGGAAGATCGAGGTCATTATCGATGGTCTTCGGCACATGCACGACTTGAATGCGCCCGGCCGCCTGCTCTTCCAGTTTAAGCGATGAGAAGGCCGTATCGTCTCCACCAATGGTCACCAGGCGGGTGATGCCCAGCCTCACCAAGGAGGAGAGGACGGTGGCGAGCGACTCGGGCTTCTTCGTCGGATTCGCTCGCGAGGTGCCCAGATACGACCCGCCTCGAAAATGAATGCGACTGACTTCTTCGATGGAAAGGGGGCGGACATGACTCGTACTCCCTTCCATGAGCAACTTGAATCCATCAATGATGCCGACTACGTCACAGCCGCCGAGAATGCTTCGAATCGTGACCGCGCTGATGACACTGTTGATCCCCGGCGCCGGCCCGCCCCCGACCAGTATTCCAACAGTCGTCCGCTGCAACGTCATCTGTATCCCCTAGAATTTCGCCCAGCGACCTTCCAACTTCTTCATGATCTGCGGCATGGTTGTATACTCCATCTCGTCGAGAGGCAACCGGTGCGGCTCGAAGGGACCGTGCATGCGCATCATATCTGCCACCCGATTGGCATCCCGCCGCGCCTCATCGTAGGACGGATCGTCGAACATGTCGCGCGGCCCGACGAGCGTGCCGTCGGCCAGCTGAAACCCGACACAGGCCACGCGCGGAGGGCCGTCGAACCTGGTCGGCGTCGCTTGCTTGACCGACACAGGCATCAGCGGACCGTAATGCGAGCCGCGCATCCAGCCTTCGATGATCCAGGGGTAGCGAAACGGTTCCAACACTTCTCCGACCGCGGGGAAATTCTGCTGCGCTCGCACGACCATGACCGGGTCGTCCTTGCCGACGTACTTGCCCGCGATCAGCGACAGCCGTTCCGTCGACGAGGCGGCAGCGATGGTCCCATCCGCGCGCGAGAAGACATGCTTGACCGTGTATTTTCCCGGCGAGCCGATAAACATGAGCATGTCGTAGAGGTCTTCCGGACAGTCGAAGGTGATTTTCTTGTGTTCTCGGATATCCTGCACCTCGAATCGGAACCCCTGGTGCAACGTCGGGGCGATCACGAGGCCGGCAGTCGTGAAGGGATCGGCAAACATCTTATAGAGAGGAAGATTCCAGGCGCCGGCTGAGGTTTTGTCCGCCATGAAGATCAGGATCGGTTCCGATTTCCGTTCGAAAAATTCCATTTCGGCCACGCCGGGCCCTTGGCCTCGGACATTTCCGCTGAAGGCGTCGGAAAGGAGATCCTGCCCCGCGCCATAGAGATGGAGGTCCTTGGCCACCTGGGTCCCGGCCTCGAAGGTCTCCCAGGCGAGACGATGGATCTCTTCGCAATCGACGCCATAACGGTGCGTCATGATGAGTTGCAAGTCGTCCCCACAGGCCGTCACGTGATAGTCCACGAGCATCCCGCTTGTTTTGGCCGTCGAGAGTTTCCCGTTTGCGTTCTGGATCAAAGCTGGATGGATCGCCGAGTGACCGACCCACCCACCGATGTCTGCTTTGATCACACTCACCGTGATCTTCTTCGGCTCTTGCTCGTTGGTCTCAACTGCCATGTTGCACCTCTTTATGAAGGAACAGCCATTACCGACCGGCCAACCCCTCGCCTTCCGCGCGAATATAAATAAACCAATAGACCAACGTCACCAGCCCGCCGAGGATGTTCCCGATCGTCACCAACGCGAGATTGCTGACCATTAGAGGCTGCTGGCCTCACGCTGTTCCATACCTCGCTATAGAATCAATTGGCGATGCATGTGCCGCAGCTCTGCCTCATCTTCCGGATCGAGTTCGTCCCGTTCAATCGATTCCACACGCACGGCAGACACCTTGTACTCTGGGCACTTTGAGCTTTCATCCGCACTCGACGAGAGCAATGCGTTCACTGTTGAAGCAGGAAAGTGAAAGCTGGTGAAGAGATGCCCCGGCAGAACTCGTTCACTCCCCACAACTGGGAGCAGGGCGTCACCACGAGCACTCACCAATCGAACGACCTCACCGTTACGCAGATGCAGCCCCTCCATATCGGCTGGATACATCTCCAGCACGTCTGTATCGACCAATTCGAGAATGTCCGTCCGGCGTGTTTGAGCCCCGCTGTTGTAGTGTTGAAGGATGCGGCCAGTGGTCAGCACGAATGGATACTCAGCCGTGGTCGCCTCCCCAGGCGGCAGGTACTCGACGGCGACAAAGTGCGCCTTCCCCTTTGGAAATGTCTCCTGATGCATCAGTGCTGTGCCTTCATGCACGGCGGTCGGCACAGGCCACTGTAAACCGACATGTTGGTCGAGCCGGTCGTAGGACACACCGGCGAACACCGGTGTGAGCTTCACAATCTC
>JACQEY010000205.1 GCA_016200355.1 Nitrospirota bacterium | reverse complement strand
GTATTGCCGCCCGGCGTGTTCATGACCACGATGCCGCGACGAGTCGCTGCCGGCGTATCGACGTTGTCCAGGCCCGATCCTGCCCGCCCGACGACTTTCAGTTTCTCAGCTACCGCAATGAGTTCCTCCGTCACCTTAGTTCCCGACCGCACGATCAGCCCATCGGCGTCCTTGATCTCCTTGAATAACTCTTCCTTCGGCATCTTGGACTTCACGACCACGGTGAATCCAGCCTGCTCCAGCAACTCTACGCCCTGCTTCGACAAGCTATCGCTGATGAGAATTTTCATGCCCATTGTGTCTACCCTATCGTAAGAACTTCGAGATAGAATCCCTACGCCATGAGAATTTCTTGCGCCTTTGCGACACCGCTACCAAGCTTCACTGGATGCCCAAGCCCTTTGAGCACCATTTCAACCGCTGCCACGGCCATGATGATATCGAAACGATCCATGTAGCCCATGTGGGAGAGCCGGAAGATCTTTCCCTTCAAATGGTCTTGCCCGCCGGCCGCCGTCATGCCATATTGGACACGCAGGTTTTTGTAGATGGCCTGTCCGTCCACGCCTTCCGGCGCTAACACAGCGGTAAGAGCATCGCTGGGGGACTCTTTGGGAAACAACGCAAGCCCGGCACCTTGCATCCCTTCACGCATAGCCTTCGCGAGCATGGCTTGGCGTCTGAACACCCCTTCAAGTCCTTCGGCTCTCATCATCTTCAGCACTTCCTGCAAGCCGACAATGAGAGAGACAGCCGGCGTATAGGCCGTCTGATTTTTTAGCTGATTCTCCTGCTCTTTCTTAAAATTGAAATAGAACGCCGTGTTCTTCGCCTTCTCTGCCAATTGCCAGGCTTTATCGCTCACGCTCACAAATGCCAGGCCCGGCGGAAGCATCAGGGCCTTTTGTGACCCTGTAATCACGACATCGATCCCCCACTCATCGGTCTTGATGTCGAACACTCCGAGGGCGGTAATGGCATCCACCACAAGAATGGTTTCGCCATAGGGCTTCACGATCTCCGCAAGCGCCTTGATATCATGCGCCACACCGGTAGAGGTCTCACTCGCCTGCACATATACCGCTTTGGTTCCCGGATTCTTTTTCAGCGCATCGGCCACCACTTGAGGATCGACGGCCCGCCCCCATTCCACCTTGATTTCGGTTACCTCAGCGCCGAATGTCTTACAGAGCTTGGTCCACCTCTCCCCAAACTTCCCCCCATTAATGGTGAGAGCCTTGTCGCCGGGCGAGAGAAAGTTTGACACGGAGCCTTCCATACCTCCGGTTCCGGAAGCCGCCAGCATGAGCACGTTGTTTTTCGTTTGGAATAGCCATTTCAGTCCATCACGGACCTCCGCGAACACTTTGTCGAACTCGGGGGCACGGTGATGGAACATGGGCTGAGCCATGGCCAGCAGCACTTCGGGTGGCACAGGCGTTGGACCGGGAGCCAGCAAATACCGCTTCAGCATCGACTGATCCTCCTAAGCCGGATGAAACGTGAAAAATCTTGCCTGAAGAAGGGGGGACGATACCATTGACCCTCAAAAGCTGTCAAGGCAAGACCCGTGTAGGAACGCACGCTTTCAGACTGTTGAGATCTTTTTCGCCGACAGAACTTCCACTTGCAATTTTGTGTCAACATTGGAACGCTCGCCCTTGTGTTAGCAAAGATATGGGCATCATTCTCTTTGCAACTCCTTGACACGAACGCAGTCCATCGATAATCTAGCCTCACAGAACATGACACACCTCCCACACCAGACCAATCGCCGCCGCGCATGGATGACACCTCTCAGGCCAGGACATGTCGTCCTCCCAATAGCGCTCTTCCTCGGAGTGTGGGTTAGCCTCTCCGCTCCTGCTATTAGATTGGTGCAAGCGGCAACCCCTTCCGAACCCACTACGGTTGACCCGTCTACGCTTGTGGACGAGAACACAGCGGCGGAGGACGACCCAGATGAAAATCTGGTCCCACTCGATACTGAAGACCCGCCATCGGAAGCCGCAGACCGTCGCACAGCCACAACTAGCAGTGTTCCAAGAGCTGAAGACCTCTTACAGCTGAACCCAGCGGGAAACTCACCGGCGACCGCACGGTTTTCAGACGCCTTGAACCCTCCGGCTGAACTGACTCAGACACAAGACCCTTCCAGAAATGCCGCAGACCAGCCGGAGTATGCGAGCTACAATGTTCCAATTGTCATGGACCCTTCAGTTCAGGCTCACATTCGCTACTTCAATACGGCCATCCACGATCGCTTTGAACAGTGGCTCCTCCGACTCAGCCGCTATCGGCCTCTTGTCGATACCATCTTCACGGAATTTCACCTCCCGAGCGATCTGGTGTACCTCTCACTGGTGGAAAGCGGCTTCAACCCCCACGCCTACTCACGAGCCAAAGCCACGGGC
>JACQEY010000204.1 GCA_016200355.1 Nitrospirota bacterium | reverse complement strand
CTCGAAGAACTTTTCTTCGCACTCGGTAAACAGCTGCGCCGCGAACTCACGAGGATTCTGCTCCACTCGAATTTGTTGCAGCAGATCGATGAAGTACACCAGGTCATTCAGCGCTTCGATCCAGCCGACCACTTTCCAGTGAGCATAGGCATCCCGTTCGAGCGCTTGCCCAAGGAACCGGAAATAGGCCACTGGCAAGGCCAGCGATTTCGCGACATCTGCATATTGGTTTTCCAAATCCAGGCAAAGATCACCCAACAATCGCTTCATTGAAAGACGGAACTCTTCCTGAAGACGAGCCAGCAATGGCACATCGAGCAACGGCATGGAGAACACAGGCTCCGAGATGGAGGAAAGAGTCAGACTGTACCGGAGGAAGGGACGCGCTGCAAGAAGCGCGGGCGGGTGAAGTAGTCCCTGGGATTTAGCGGGTGAGAATGCCTACTTTTTTCGGAACTCTGTGAGAAGTTTTCTTCGGTAGGTAGCCAAGTTCATCAAGGTGCAGTTCTTTGACATGCTGCATCACGTGATCGCTGAGGTCGGTCTGCACAGATGCTTCCTGAGACGGTGTGGAGACAGTTACCTGCGTGAAGGGCAGTTCATCCTTCCAGAGCAGATGGCCATCGCGATTCATCAGGTACAAATAGAGGCGACGTGAGCCCTCTGCTTTCCATCCCCAGTCGCTCGGATGCGAAGGCGAACCGGCGACAACTCGACTGACGAGAACAGTGTCGACGTCCAAGTCCCGCGTGACCTCTTTGGCTAAGGCACTACGATCTGCATCACCGGATTTTTCCGAATGCGTGTCTGTCGCGTCGATTCCTGCCACGATGCTCACCGGCATTTCGACACGCAATGCGGTTTCCTGCTGCAACAGGGTGGCGAGCCGCGCGCCCATCTCCGGATCGCCCTCAACCGGAAGGACTGCGACGCTCGTCACATTCGAGTTGGGGACAGCACCACTCGATTGGTCCTGCTGTGCCACCCATGATTGCTCGAACGGCTCAAAGGTCGCATTGCTGCTCCTCATTGAATCCATTGCCACTACTGCCACCCAGGCCCCTGCGAGGCAACCTTGCAGCAGAAAGGACCCGGCCACAACCAGACTGAGGGTCATGACACGCGTCCAACCACGCCGGCTACCGACTTGGACTGTTGCCAAATTAAAGGCTCTTGTCATCGTGTCGCGTTCCATAATGAAGTGTTTCAGCAAGAGAAGTGCCTTACTAAGGCGAGCCTCACACACCACCTCCAACCTGTCGAGTTATTTACTGTTATCGACAGGCCACCAGAAATATGCCCTGCCAGTCCCGCGGAGCAGAGGGCCTAAAACATACAGCTCGATGAACAAGGTTGAACGTCGATGAAGAAGAACACGCGGGGCACCAGAAGGCTAGGAGCGGAACCGAAATCTTATTGAGCAGATCGTGATATCGTCGGGTCGACTGACAGCAATCCCAGAGTCAGGCCGTCGCTTTGAGCGCGGAACGGAGCCGCGGCATGGCAGTTTTTGTTTCGAGTAATCGCGTGGCTCCCGCCTGTTGGATCATGCGATGTCGCTGAATGAGCGGATCGACAATGTTTCCGCAGGACACACATCGCCATCCTTTCATCCACATCGGAACACTGCTCTCCTGTATGTCGATTAAGCTATCGGCAACCATGAAACCTTCACACCTTGCGCACTGCATGGGGGCCTCCTTTGCTAACGCTGGAGCCCACGACCACGATGCCACACCCACTCCCCTTCTCAGTCAGCAGCCGTGTAACCAGGCGTTAACTGCTTAAGAAAGCAATCGCAATGCCACGGGTGTTGTTATGGCCGCTTGCGTGTTTTAGCAGTGAATCGTAGAGTGCGCCGAGCAACATTCGACCTATACCGCTAATACGTGTGACACATATTAGTCCCATGCGGCAAAAAGGGTCTGGGCCACAAGCCAACCGAGCCAATAGCCCGAGTTGGAAAATTCCGTCATTCATTGTACATCGACGCCAGTCTCTCCAAACGCAGCGGCCAATCGAAGGCAAACCGTGGCACTGACCGCGACAGAAATTGCGAAGGTGACGGGTGAATGTGCTCCGGCCTTGGCCGGAGGCTGGATTCAAAAAATTTACCAGCCGACGGATCGTACGCTGGTGTTGGAGATTCGTGCGCCGGGACGGACGCACCGACTCCTCATCTCGTGCCACCAGGAAACCGCCCGTCTCCACCTCACCACAGCGGCCTTTCAGAATCCACCGACACCTCCACCCTTCTGTCAATTTCTCCGCGCCCATCTGCAAGGGGCGCGAATCGACCAGGTCGAACAGATTCAAGAAGACCGGATCATTCAACTTTCACTGACCGCCAAGGAAGGTCCCTGCAGATTGGTCGCAGAGCTGACAGGGAAGACCTCGAACCTTCTCGTGCTCGATGAGGCAGGCCATATCCGGCGAGACCTGAATGGGGTAAAGGGTCTTGTGGGGCAGCTATACATTCCTCCCGCTCACCAGCAACGAGAACGAGGCGCCGCTGACCACGCGCGATTCAGCCAGCACATCCCAGCGTCACCTTTTCCTCTGTCGGCTGCTATCGAAGCTCATTACTGCAAGGCAGAAGCCGCTTCCGTCGTTGAGACCGTGCGGAACGCCCGGACAGGGATACTCAGAAAATCCATCAAGAAACTCCGCCGCCGTATTGAGGCGTGGCACGAAGACCTCGCTAAGGCAGAGAAGTTCAAGACCTACGCCCGCTACGGTGAACTCATCAAGGCGAACCTCGGCGTCATCCGCAAGGGCCAAACCGATGTCACCCTGGTGGATTATTTCGATGAGGAGCTTCCCAACCTGACGATCCCGCTCGACCAGTCCAAAACTCCCCAGGGCAATATGGACGATTACTTTCGAAAGCATCGGAAGCACCTGGCGGCAGAGCGGGAGCTACGGCCACGTATCGAGGAAGGGCAGAAGGAATTGGAGGCTCTATGCCAAGAAATGACCGCTATTGAACAGGGAGCCTGGCAACCACCCAATAAACCCCATTCCATCGTGCGCGCACGAACCTTCTCCCGGACAGGCGAGGGGAAGGGCCGTCAGGAACAACGACAGGGTCCATTCCGTCGCTTTACCTCATCAGACGGTTTGGCGATTTATGTCGGAAGAAACGCGCGCGAGAACGATGAGCTGACGTTCGGCCTCGCCAAGAGCGACGACCTCTGGCTGCATGCCCGTGGCACGCCTGGCTCACACGTCGTGGTGCGCTTGGAAAAAGGAAGCGATCCGCCGCCTGAGACGATCCGAGACGCCGCCACGCTGGCGCTGCTCTACAGCGACTTGAAGAAAAGCGGCAAAGGCGATGTGATCTACACTCGTCGCAAGTGGGTCAAGAAAGCGAAGGGCCAGGCGCCAGGAGCCGTGATCGTCACCCAGGAAAAATCGCTGCATGTGAGTCTGGAGAAGAAACGGCTGGATGCGCTCAAGGCCCGTTCGGCTCACGAGTAACTGCCTGAATCGGTCACAGCCTTTCCTCTCATTCCCTTACCATGCTAGAGTGCCCACATATGGGCACCTCCTCGCCACAGATCAACTCGTTGCGAATCATCAGCGCGCTGCTCGCCTGCAAGGGACTTCACGAATTCGACCACACCTTGAGTCAGGAGCTAGTCACAACATTGCCGTGCGATCTTGTAGGATTCTACCTGTATAGCGAAACAGCTAAAGCATTCGCTCCCGTTTCAGATCTGCTGACCGATCCCGACTCCCCCGGCTATCTCATCGGGCAACTACCTGCAGAGGGGACGATGAAAGAAGCCGTGGTCAAGCGCAGCTCTGCTCTCCTGGAAAATAACTTAGCCGCTTCGTCTTGGGCCGAAGCTGTTGTCCTGAAAACTGCGCCGTTCCAGACCGCGTCGGTCATCGCCGCCCCATTGACCGTGGTGCTTCCGGCAGGGAGTCAGCCCCCTCGTACAATCGCGATCATAGCCGCCATCACCATCGGGAGGGCTAATGCCTACACCGAGGACGATCGGCTGTTCCTCCAACAGCTCGGCGTCCAGTTGGGACCAGTCCTTCACCGTGTCCTCGCATCGGAAGAACGTGACGCGCTCATGGCGATCAACAGCCAGGTTGTCGTCGGCACGATGACGATCGATCAACTTATACCGGTCGTACGGGACATGCTGCACCGCGTCGTGAGACAAGACATGACCGGACTGGTGCGGTTCGTTCAGTCGCCGCAGGGACCGTGGTTCGACATCGTCTATCGCGAAGGCGTCGAGATCGATCTCGCACAGCTTCGGCAGTTCCCCTTCGAACGAATGGCTCCGGCGGAAATGATGGCTACTGGGAAACCGCTCCTCATCACAGGACACAACCACACACGTTTCCCGGAATACTCCTACATCGAATCCGTCGGCATTCTCTCCTGCATACTCTGCCCCTTGATCGTGCGAGGAGTGCCCTATGGATTCTTGGCAATCGGCAGCAAACGGCGCAACGCATTTTCTGAGCGGGACCTCGCGTTCGCCGAACAAATCGGATTTCATCTGTCGCAGGCCATCACAAATTTCACCGCTTACGAGGAGATCCGGTTGCTGAAAGAGCAACTTGAGCAGGAAAATGTCTATCTACGCGATGAGATGAAGGCCTCGGTCGACTTCAACACACTGGTCGGTGAAAGCCCCGCATTGCAGAAAACGCTGAAGGCGATCGAAAAGGTCGCGCCGACCGATTCAACGGTGCTCATCACAGGAGAAACGGGCACAGGGAAAGAACTGGTCGCTCAGGCTATTCACCACCTTTCGCCACGAAAAGAGAAACCATTAATCACGGTGAACTGCGCCGCGCTGCCGCCGACCTTGATCGAGTCCGAACTCTTCGGCCATGAGAAGGGCGCATTTACGAATGCCACAGCGCGAAAAATGGGCCGCTTCGAACTCGCGAATGGAGGCACGATCTTCCTGGATGAGGTTGGCGAACTGCCGGTCGATCTTCAAACAAAGTTTCTGCGCGTGCTCGAAGCACAGGAGCTTCAGCGGGTCGGCGGTACGCAGACGATCAAGCTGAATGTCCGCGTGCTCGCAGCGACCAACGTCGATGTGGCGCAAGCCGTCAAGAAGGGCCTCTTTCGATCCGATCTCTTTTATCGGCTGAACGTATTCCCGGTTCTGATTCCCCCGCTCCGAGAACGCCGCGACGATATCCCCGTGCTGGCACGGCACTTCGTGAAAAAATATGGCGAACGACATCGAAAGACCGTCACACGAATCGGCAGCAACACACTGAAAGCGCTCGCATCGTATGACTGGCCTGGCAACGTGCGCGAGCTTGAGCACATGATCGAACGCGCCGTGATCGTCAGCCAAGGACCGGTTCTGACTATTGAGGAGTTAGATCAGCCGGCGCAGGATGACCGAGCGGGCACCTCGCCACGCACACTGGCCGACGCCGAACGTACCCATATCATCGAGACGCTCGGCCAGACCAATGGGATCCTTGCTGGTAAGCACGGAGCAGCAGCCCGCCTTGGGATGAAGCGCTCGACCTTACAGCATCGGATGAAGAAGCTCGGCATCCGTCGTCCATTCCTCCGTCCAAAATAATCTGCCCGCATATCGGCAGCGATCGTCTCTTCGTGCCAACATATCGGCAAATCCACCGACGCGCCGTTCAAGTCTCAATCTGCATTCTTTCATCACTTCCCCTCTTGCCTCCGCCACTTACGCGCTAATGACCAAGTGGTTCATCTGATTGGCACCGTCCCTGCTCTAGGCTTCTGGCATGAGCCACCACACTCCTCTTACTCCCGAACATTTGGGTCGTACTATTGAAGACTACTTTGCTGAACGGCAGGCTGAACTCCTCCCCTCCGGCGAACAGACGAGAGACGGAAGACGGTTTTCCTGGTGCGGCGACGTGTTGGAATTTCTTACTGAAGGACTGGCCGAACGTCTGGCTGCCAGCGGCATTACCTTTTCGAAATCCTTCCCCGGTCCCTTCAGGCTCATGGATGAAGAGCAAATGGCAAACGGCAACCATGTGCGGCGCTTCTGGACGATGGCGCTCGACCATGGCTGCCCCATTGCCCGACTCTGTACCTACTTCTTTCATCGGCATGACCAAGTGCAGTTGCCGCAACCACCCCAGATCGTGGCCTATCTTCCCGATCATCCGGAAACCGAGGCAGCGGAATGAACTACATCGCGCTCAATATGCTCTTCGGCGATCGCGCCAAGTATCTTATGCTGCTGTGCGGATTAACCTTCGCCGTGATGCTGATCGTCCAGCAGGGTTCTATTTTCTGGGGCCTCATGATCTGGTCCCAGTCCAGCATCAGCAATCTCAACGTACCGATATGGGTCACCGATCCAGGCATCGCCCAAGTCGATGAAGTGAAACCAATCGCCGACACCTCCGTCGATCGTGTCCGCAGCGTACCCGGTGTGGAATGGGCCGTGCCGCTTTACAAAGGTCTCCTGCGGGCTCGCCTTTCAAATGGAGAGTACCATCAGATCATATTGGCTGGGCTGGAATCATCCAGCCTCATCGGTCGTCCCGCCGAAATCCTCGAAGGTCGGTTCGAAGACATTTTACAGCCGGATGCCGTCGCGTTAGATCAGTGGGCGGTCGAACGGATGGGAGGCCCCGACGTCATGAAGGTCGGCACGATCTTCGAGTTAAATGACAGGCTGGCTCGCGTCGTCGCCATTGCCAAGACACAAAAGAGTTTCACGAACATCCCGGTGGTCTACACAACGTATGAACGCGCCATCCGTTATGTACCGCGTGAACGCCGGACCCTTTCCTATGTCCTGGCCAAAGCCAAAGACGGAGTCCCCGTGGAAGAAGTGACCAGGCGCATCCACGAACAGACAGGCCTGGGCGCGTTCACAGCCGAAGAGTTCGGCTGGAAGACCATTGGCTGGGTGCTCAAGAACACCGGCATCGGCATCAACTTCGGCACCACCATTCTCTTGGGGTTTATCGTCGGAATGGCCATTGCCGGACAAACCTTTTACCTATTCACGGTTGAAAACCTTCGACAGTTCGGCGCGCTCAAGGCCATGGGCACTTCGACATTCACGTTGGCAAGGATGATTCTATTACAAGCGTTCACCGTGGGGTTGACCGGATACGGCGTCGGCATCGGACTCGCAACAGTATTTGGGTTTTTGACAGCACGGAGCGGCGGATTGCCGTTTATCGAAACCTGGCAACTACTGCTCCTCGTACTGGTGGGACTCCTGGCCATCTGCACATTTTCGGCGTTGATCAGCATCGTCAAACTCGCCCGGCTGGAACCGGCGATTGTCTTTCGGTGAGGATGATGGACAGCCAAACACAACCGGCGGCAGTCCGCGCACGCGGCATCGTCAAATCATTCGGCACCGGCGACACGCAGGTCACGGTGCTCAGAGGTATCGATCTCGACATCTATCTGGGCGAAATGCTGTTGCTCGTCGGCGAGTCAGGCGGGGGGAAGACCACGCTCTTGTCGGCCATCGCCGGCATCCTCGACATCGATGAAGGTGACATCAACGTGCTTGGTGTGCCGCTCAGCGGGCTGCCGACAGGCAAACGGACGACATTCCGGGGCCAAACGATGGGTTTTATCTATCAGCAGTTCAATCTACTGCCCGCACTGACTGCAGCCGAAAACGTGGCGGTGCCGCTCTTGATCCAGAAGATCGGACGCTCCGATGCCTTGGAACGAGCACAACGCATGCTTGACCGCGTCGGCCTCAATGATCGGGCGGAGTTCCTGCCTAAAAACTTGTCCGTTGGACAGCAACAGCGCGTGGCCATCGCGAGGGCGCTGGTCAATGAACCACGCCTGTTGATCTGCGACGAGCCGACCGCCGCATTGGACGGTCCTAACGGACAAAAGATCATGGAGATCCTCCGCGAAGTGGGACGTTCGCCGTCCCGCTGTGTCATCGTCGTGACGCATGACAGCCGCATCTTTCACTTCGGCGACCGCATGGCTCATTTAACGGATGGACGGATTGTCAGCATCGAACCGATCGTGCGCGAGGGAACAGCATGATTATCGTCAAGCGATTGAGTGTCTGGCTGGCCCTCGCCGGTGTGGGGTTTGCCGCTTGGGTCCTCATTGGAGCCAACAAGACGGAGCCGATGCCGACGCCGATTTCGGAACCTCCGCGATCGCCTTACGAACAGACTGTCGCAGCATCCGGCATTATCGAAGCCGTAAATGAGAACGTCCGCATTGCCCCTCCAGTCGCCGGCTTGATTACCAAAATGTTTGTGGCGGTCGGCGACCAGGTCATGGAGCATTCGCCGCTTTTTCAACTCGATGATCGCGATCTTCGCGCCCAGTTGCTGACTCGCGAGGCGGCCATTCCTCCGTTGCAAGCACAGATCGACGAGCAAAAGTACCGGATCGGAGATCTCGACACCCAATTGCATCGGCTCAAGTCAGTGCACGATCAACGAGCCGTCAGCGAAGACGATCTCAAACGCACCTGGTACGCGCTCGAAATGGCAAAACGAAGCTTGCAACGCTTCGACGCGAATCTGAAACAGGCCTTCGCCCAACGAGACGAGGTCACGATCCTGCTCGACCGCCTGACCGTCCGCGCTCCGCGAAACGGAACGATCTTGCAGGTCAATGTTCGAGCGGGAGAATACGCGACTCCAGGATTAAGCGAACCACTCATGCTGCTCGGCGAAATCCAGCAGCTGCAAATTCGGGCCGATGTCGACGAGGTGAATGCACCGCTGGTCGCTCCACAAGCATCAGGAGTGGCCTCCCTGAAGTCTAGGGCCGGCACGAAGATTCCGTTAACCTTCGTCCGCATCGAACCCTATGTGGTCCCCAAGAAGTCGCTGACGGGAGAGAACACCGAACGAGTCGACACCAGGGTTCTCCAGATTATCTACCGGTTTGATCGCCCACCCTTCCCTGTCTACGCCGGACAGCAGGTCGATGTCTTCATTGAACGACGGGCCTCGAACGACACCGAACACGCGCAAGCCTCATCGGTTCCCCCACCGGAAGACAAGGCACAATGAGCACAGCGGCCAACAGCCTTGCGATGATGCTGGTGAGTCTCATCCTCTCTTCCTGTGTGCAAGGACAGGATTACCAACGCCCGCCTGTAGATGTGCCTGACGGTTGGTCACGCATGACTAACACCACCGACACCTCGATCGCTTCGGATCACCAGCCGGAGGCCGAGTGGTGGAAGGCCTTTCAGAATGAGGAACTCAGCGGTCTGATTGAACGAGCCCTGCAACAAAACCATGATGTCAAACGGGCGCTCGCCCGGGTCCTCGAAGGGCGCGCCTCCGTCATGTCGGCTGCCGCAGGCCTCTACCCTCAAATGAATCTCTCCAGCAGTTACAGCAACATCGCCGTGTCCAAGAACACGTTGGCCGGCTTGGGGCTGGCAACCGGACGACAACCTGGATCGCAGGTATTTGCCACCCCTGGAACATCCTTCGATCTCTGGAACAGCGCCCTGGATCTCCGGTGGGAAATGGACTTCTGGGGCCGTATTCGACGTGGCCGTGAAGCGGCAGCGGCCGACTCTCAAGCAATAGAACAGGATGCCCGTGCCGTGGCGCTGACGCTGGTCAGCGACGTGGGGCAGTCCTACTTCCGGATCAGGGAACTCGACGAGCAGCTGGACATCGCCAAGCGAACCCTGACTGTCCGGCAAGAGTATCTAGATGTTATACAGAAACGTGCCTCAGTCGGCTTGGCCTCCGAGCTGGACGTGAAACGCACCGAAGTATTGGTCGCCGAAGCAGCAGGGCGTCTTCCAGACCTGGCGAGAACTCGGACCGTGGAATCGCATCGGCTGGAGGTGCTGACCGGGATGTCACCTGGATCACTTGATCTTCACAGTAAACCCCTCCGCGCCGTCGTCATTCAGCCGAACATTCCTGTTGGGCTCCCCTCTCAGCTTTTGGAACGGCGCCCGGACATTCTTCAGGCAGAAGCCACGCTCGTGGCCTCCAATGCACGTATCGGCCAGGCTCGCGCCTATTTCTTTCCGACTCTCTCCATCACCGGCCAAGGCGGCCTGCAGAGTGTCGAGTTCTCCAACTGGTTTACCGGCAACAGCTTGAACTACAGCATCGGTCCGTCGATTATCCTGCCGATCTTCCAAGGAGGGACCAACCTCGCTCGGCTGGATTCTGCGGAGTCGCGCCATGTGCAGATGCTGGAGAATTACCAGCAGACTATTTTACAGGCGTTTCGGGAGGTCGCGGACTTGCTGACCTCGCTGAGCGCGAGGGCAGAACAGCTCGCACGGCAGCGTGAGCAACTCGCTGCCGCACAGGACGCCGTGCGATTAGCCGACGTCCGATATCGCAAGGGCCTGGTGAATTATTTGGATGTGCTGGATGCACAGCGAACGTCACTGGCAGCAGAGACCCAATTGGTCCTCACTGAACGCACTCGCTTGACGGATATGGTCGGCCTCTTTAAAGCGCTGGGAGGAGGCTGGGCACCGTCACCCACCAGAAACCCTACCTGACCCTCTCCTCCCCCCTGCTGTCAGAAACGTGGGTTAACTTGCCATAGACTCTGCCCGGTACTATGCTGTCGACATAGGTAATTACATTATGTCAGAACAGCCCTACACCGTATCTCGATCCTTGTCCCCCACCATCCTGGTGGTCGATGACGAGCCCACCATCACGAAGCTGTGCAAGGAAATACTTCAGCAGACAGGCTTTTCGGTCCTCGTTGCCGACGGCAGCTCCGAGGCCCTCAAAATCTGTACGCAGCACAAAGAGTCCATCGACCTGTTACTCACAGACCTCATTCTCCCCCCTCCGGGCTTTCAATTGGCCTCAAGCTCTAATCCCTTCCCCCACGTGCATGGCCACGAGCTGGTCGTCCGTGCGCTCCGCATACGGAAAGAGCTGCGAGTGATCCTCATGTCCGGCAATATCGACCAGGATTTGGCAGGATACGGCATACGCCGGGGGGATCTCCCATTTCTTCCCAAACCGTTTGAGCCCCAAGTCCTGGTGACACTCGTGCGACAGATTCTCCAAACACCTCCGCCTTCGGTTGAAAACCTGATAGCAGGTTCGTCAGGAATTCAACAAGTCAATGATGGGTGGGTTGATTAACTAGCGGCCTCACGTCCCACGGCGATATGCAAAACGGGGCTGCCATCATGACGATGGCAGCCCCGTTTACATTTTCGAATGACGCTCCCCACAGCAGCCTACTCAGCCGAAGTAGCCACTTCGGCTAAGAAGGCTGGAAACTGCGGGATATTCGGCAAAGGAGACTACGTATTACCAGCGATCGCGCTTACCGCCACCGGCAGCGCCACGACCACCGCCTCCACCAAATCCACCGCCCCCACCGCCGGTACGAGGCTCCTGGGGACGCGCTTCGTTCACGGTTAAGGTCCTGCCACCCATTTCTGCACCGTTGAGTGCAGTAATGGCCGCCTGCGCTTCCGCATCTGAAGACATCTCGACGAAGCCGAAGCCGCGCGACTGTCCCGTGAACTTATCCGTAATGATCCGCGCGGAAGCGACGGCACCATGTTTCCCGAACAGATCGCTCAACTCCTGCTCGGTCGCCGAGTAGGGCAACCCACCGACATAGATCTTTGAACCCATCTGG
>JACQEY010000220.1 GCA_016200355.1 Nitrospirota bacterium | reverse complement strand
TCTTTCCCTGCTGGCCGAGGCTGACCGGCTTCTTCACCGTCGAGACTTCAGTGGCTCGCGAACGACTCATCCGATTGGCACCCCCGTTTCAGGCTGTTTGACCGCGCTCCACTTCGCCGTGGCAGGCATAGCCGACGCGAGGGACGTGGACGGCGAACAGAGTCCGCCCGAGACAATGAGCTTCATCGCCTCTTCTACGCTCATATCGACGGACATGACTTCATGTTCCGGCACCAACAGGAAATAGCCCGACGTGGGATTCGGTGACGTCGGTACATACACGTGGATCAGCGGCTCCTGCGCGAGATCTTTCATCTCCCCTTTGGTCACGCCAGTCACAAAGGCAATACAATAGTGGCCATTCTTGGGAAATTGAATCATCACGACACGATTATACGACGCATGCTCAGAAGCCGACAAAATATCCATCACGGATTTCAACGTCGAATAGATCCCTCGCACAAGCGGCACACGATTCAAGCACTGCTCCCACCACTTCACAATTTGACGGCCCATAAAATTGGTGGCAAACAGCCCAGTCGTAAAGACCAAGACGATCAACGCCAGAATCCCCAACCCCGGCACGTAATGACTCGGCACCAACCGAACCAGGAGATCTCCGAGAATCCCATCGACAGCCACGAACAGCGCCTTCAAAATAAGGATAGTTCCCCAGATGGGGATAATCACGAGGAGGCCCGTCAGAAAGTAGCGTTTTAGCAAGGTTTTCAGCATAAATATGTGCTGACGGAAGTAGAAGGTCATCATACAGAGAATTCCGAGGGCCTCGCAAGCCTTTTCTTGCTATTTTCAACAACTTGGAATACCATCCCGCCCGTTTTCTTCTCCTACGAAGGCCATCGAACAATGGGGACACAGAAGCAGCAGACTCGCGGCTTGTTTATTACCCTGGAGGGAGTCGAAGGCAGTGGGAAAAGCACTCAGATTCGCTACCTCGCGGAGGCGCTGACTCAGAGAGGATACCGCGTACTCCAAACCAGAGAACCAGGTGGCACTGCGACTGCTGAAGCGATCCGCCATATCCTCCTCACGGCGTCGTCCCACGAACCGGTCACGCCTCAGACCGAAGCCTTGCTGATCCTCGCTGCGAGATCTCAACACGTCACACATCTCATCAAGCCGGCGCTGCGGCAAGGCACCGTGGTGCTCTGCGACCGGTTTTTCGATTCTACGGTCGCCTATCAAGGATTCGCGCGCGGCCTTGATCTCCAGTGGCTGCGGGCGGCCAACAAGGTCGCAACCGATGGGCTTACGCCGAATCTTACCGTCGTACTCGACCTCCCAGTTTCAGTGGGCTTGGCCAGGCGGCGAGCCGATCGTGGACAACAGAATCGGCTGGACCGGGAGACCGAACGTTTTCATCGAAAGGTACGCCGAGGATTTCTGGCGCTCGCAGCCGAAGAGCCTGGCCGCATGAAAATTGTGAATGCGAATAGGCCCGCGCAGGAAGTCCGGGACGAACTCACCGAGATCGTGGTAGGCTGGATCGCTCGACAGCGCCATCCTCTACGCAGCCGGAGTTAGCATGCCCTTTCGCGACTGTATCGGCCATCAACAATCCATCGCTCTCTTACAATCTGCCGTCACCCATGAGCGATTAGCTCACGCCTATCTGTTCCACGGCGAGGAGGCAATTGGAAAACGACTGACGGCCATTCGCCTCGCGCAAGCGCTTAACTGCGAACAGCCTCCCCAAACGGACAGTCTCGATAGTTGTGGTACATGCCGGTCCTGCCAACAGATTGAAGCCCGCACACATCCGGACTTTTTCGTCATCGAGCCGGACCAAGAACAGGCCACTCAACAAATCAAGATTGAGCAAGTCCGCGAGATCGAGCACCAGATCATGTACCGTCCGCTCATCGGTGAGCGAAAGATCTGTCTGATCGACGACGCCGACCGCATGACGATCGGCGCAGCCAACGCGCTGTTGAAAACATTGGAGGAGCCACCCGCGCATAGCCTCTTCCTCGTCATATCAAGTCGCCCCGCTGCCCTCCCAGCGACCATCCGGTCACGCTGTCAGTCCCTTCGCTTTACAACACCGGCTCGCACACAGGTCGAAGCTGCGCTCATCCTGAAACGAGAAATTTCTCCCGATGACGCGCGATTCCTCGCCATTGTCAGTGAAAGCCGTATCGGCAAAGCCCTCACCGCCGATGTGAAAGACACTCGCGCGAGCCAGCAGGAACTCGTGGACTTAGTCCGTCCTCAAGCCTTGCAGTCGATCGCGTCCATCCTGTCCTCGGCTGAAGCGATCGCGAAGGCCGACCGCGCACAGGACATGCTCGCCTGGCTGGCTCGTTGGATTCGCGACCTCGTCTTGCTTCAGGTCGGAGGAGATCGTGACCAGATACTCTACCTTGACGATCTCGCAACGCTAGAGGCCTATGCACAACAGGCCAACACCGATTCGTTGTTGGACCTGCTCCGTGAGATTGAGATGACCGAGCAGCGCGCCACCCGGCACCTCAATCTCCACATGGCGTTGGAAATGATTTTGCTCCGCCTACGCGACGCGGTGACTACGCCATCGGTCCCACTGCCAGTCTAGCTTTCGCCGTTTACTCCCTGCTATCTTTTGCCAAACCACATGAGTCATCCCAACAGCTTCTACGTCACAACGCCGATCTATTACGTGAACGACGTGCCGCATATCGGCCACGCCTATACCACCGTGGCCGCCGACGTCCTCGCCCGATACTGGCGTCTGCGAGGACGCGATGTCTTCTTTCTCACCGGGCTCGATGAACATGGACAAAAAGTTCAGCAGGCCGCGGCCAAAGCCGGCATCGACCCGCAAGCACATTGCGACAAGCTGGCACCCCAGTTTCAAGAGATCTGGAAGCGGCTCAACATTTCGAATGATGCCTTCGTCAGAACAACAGATGCACCACACAAGTCAGTGGTTCAACGATATCTTCAAGAGCTTTTCGATAAGCAACTGATTTACAAAGCTGACTACACGGGGTGGTACTGCACATTTGATGAACGGTTTTGGACTGAGAAAGATGTCACCGGCGGCCTCTGCCCCGACTGCAAACGCCCAATTGAGCAGCTCAGCGAACACAACTACTTTTTCAAGATGGGGCAGTATCAAGACCGCCTGATCGACCACATCAAGCAACATCCGAACTTCATCCGGCCTGAGTCGCGCCGCAACGAAGTCCTGGGATTCCTGACCACACAGAAGCTCGGCGACCTGTCGATCTCCCGACCGAAATCCAGACTCTCCTGGGGCATCGAGTTGCCGTTCGACAAAGACTACGTCACGTATGTCTGGTTCGACGCGCTAGTGAATTACGTGTCGGCACTCGAGTACCTGCGACCGACTCCCTCCTTCGAACAGTACTGGCCGGCCAATGCGCACCTCGTCGGGAAAGACATCCTCACGACTCACGCCGTCTATTGGTCCACAATGCTGATGGCGTTGAACCTCCCCCTGCCGGAAACGATCTTTGCCCACGGCTGGTGGACCGTCGATGGCGAAAAGATGTCGAAGAGCCGCGGCAATGCCATTGATCCCAATAAGCTTGTTGATGAATTCGGAGCCGACGCCTTTCGATATTTCCTCCTGCGGGAAGTCCCCTTTGGTCAAGATGGAGATTTCTCTCAGCAGGCGGTGATCTCCCGAATTAACAGCGATCTCGCGAATGACCTTGGCAACCTGCTCAGCCGAACTTTGACCCTGATAGAGCGCTGCACAGAAGGGAAAATACCGAACCCCGCTTTGCCCAATTACCCTGAAGAGATTGAGGTCAGGAAAATCGCTATAGGGCTTTTCGACAAAGTTGAGAATGCCTTCAACGCATTCCAGCTTCACCATGCTTTGGCAGAAATATGGAAACTCATAGACCGAACAAATCTCTACCTTGAGCAAATGGCTCCGTGGAATCTAGCCAAGAAGGAACGAGAAAAAGAAAAGCTGGCCACTGTTCTTTACACTGCAGCTGAGTCTTTGCGGCATATCGCTCGCTATCTTTACCCATTCCTGCCAAGTACCGCCGAGGTCATATATCGACAACTTGGGCTTGGTGCTATGCCGTTGGATGCTTTGAAAGACGGAAGTACATCCGAGCGTTGGGGTGGGAATCTCCAAATTGGGAACCCCATCAACAAAGAGCAATCTCTCTTCCCTAGAATTATTGATACGATTGGGGAACTGGGGTTCAAGAAATCCTTTGAAGCTAAATTGATAAAAAAAGGAGAACCTCGCGTGACTGAACAACCTCAACCAGCTTCAGCACCACCGCAAGGTACAGCAACTCCGGCAGTACCAACTGCGGCACCGGTCTCACCAGCTCAGATCACCATCGACGAGTTCATGAAGATTCAGCTCAAGACTGCGAAGGTCATCAGTGCAGAGCGTGTGCCGAAATCGGAGAAGCTCCTCAAACTTCAAGTCGCGGTTGGAACAGAACAGCGGCAGATCGTGGCAGGCATTGGAAAGAAATACGAGCCAGAGGCCTTGATCGGAAAGACCATCGTCATCGTTGCCAACTTGAAACCGGCGAAGTTGATGGGCATCGAGTCACAAGGCATGGTCCTCGCGGCAGGAGACAGTGAGGTCCGAGGCCTCATCACGCTTCTTGAAGACGTCGAACCGGGCACGAAAGTAAAATGATCCGCCGCTTACAGCTGATAGTGGCTGTTGCTGCATGTCTCATTCCGGTACCTTGCCTCGCAATCCCTGCCACTGAAGCGCCTCCACCTGCCCTTCACCGCAACGCGTCAAAACAGACGACCATCCTCGTGCGCGTCGTGGCACATGGCTCGATGGTCCTGGGCAAAGACGTCGGCGGCGCTCGCGTGACGATCACCGACGTGGCCACCAAACAAATCCTGGCTACCGGGATTCAACAGGGCGAGGCCGGCGACCAGAATCAAATCATGCGAACGCCGCGTCTCATGGAGGAGCCACACTATAGCTCTCGGCCTGCCGCAGCCTTTACCGCAACCTTCGACTTGCTCCATCCCACGCTGGTTGAAGTGACCGTCGAAGGCCCACTCGCCTACCCCGCATCGTCCCAGCGAGCCTCGACGACCGTATGGCTCGTTCCCGGGCAGAGCATGACTAACGACGGGGTTGTCCTGCATCTCTACGGGTATATCGTCCAGATCGAACATCCAAAACCTGGCGAGTCCCTGATCGCTAAAGACGACGTCCCCCTACGCGCATCCGTGCGCACATTATCCGGAGCACTGGTTCGCCCACACGGGGACTGGGACTCCCGGAAGATCCACATCTACGGCGAGCTGATGATTGGCGATGTAGTGATCGAGCGACTTCAAATGTTCTACAGCGGAGAGCGAGCTACGTTCGAAGCCCCGTTCTTCGTTCCCCTCCCGAAAGATGCGCCTGACGGCATTACCCTCCGCGTGATTGCCGCCGATCTAGCCAACGGCAATTTCGGTATCGGACAATCCAGATACCCAGTTCTCAGCGAGCGCCTTCGCCAAAACCCAAGCAGCGAACCCCGCTGACTTCAAAGAAGTCTCCGGAACGCTTGCTGCTTCGTCGCTCACATGCGACACTATTGTTTATGGCTGCTCTTGCCTCCTATGCACATCTTCGCAACCGTTTGTACCTCGCCCTGGCGCTGAATGCGGCG
>JACQEY010000219.1 GCA_016200355.1 Nitrospirota bacterium | reverse complement strand
TCTTTCTGCCTGAAGTTCTGGTGATCCAGCGTGAGGGCACAGAACGCACAGTCCTTGTAATAGCAGCCTCGTGAAAACTGCACAGGCAGCACCGGCTCCGGAGACAAATACAGTCCGAGCGGGAATCCGTCGTAGTTGGGAGCCGGTAGCTGATTGATGTTTTCAGAATAAAACGGCTGGTTGATCGTAATCTTTCCGTTCTGGCGATAGATCAGATTCGGAACTTTGCTGAAATCTTTTTTCCCGTCCAATTGATTGACAAGTTCGAGCAACGCGGTCTCGCCCTCGAACACAATGATATCGTCGGTCAGATCGAAGAGACTCGGGCAGCGGCGCACGTTATCGACCAATCTGGTGAAGATGCTGCCGCCGATGGTCAGATGGATGTTGGGAGCGGCTTCCTTAATCAAACGACAGAGTGTCAGACCGGGGATAATCTGCGAGGTCGCCGTAATCGACACGCCGATCAAATCCGGCTGGTCATCCACAATCGACTGCACGAAATGCTCATGAAAGAGCCGGATGTAGGGATTCTGAGCTTCATCCTTGATGATCTTCATCAGATCTTTGGACGAATAGATGGAATAGTTGCCGAACTGATTGTCGACGACCGTCAGTCGGGTCGGGAAATAGAGCGTGGAGAGCACCTCCAGCCATTTGTCGATGAGAAAGAGGCTTTCCTTATAGGATTCGAGATCGTAGAAGCCCTCCCCGCGAAGAGTCTCCTTGGCCGGTTCGATTCGATCGATGAGATAGGGAAAGCGGTCCAGCGACTCCACCACTCTCGCCAAATGCTCAGCACTACCCGGTCCAGTGTCTCCAGTTCGCTCCTGCTCAAGTGTGCGCTGTTTATCGACCAACTCTTGATAGAGCGCCGCCCCATAAGAGTGGGTAACCACCTTATCTAAAAGTTCGATCCCAAGATCGCGCTGAGAAACGTTGGTGACACCGCCTTGAGCCAAAAACCCCGTCAACGAAGGGAGGCTCAGATAGGGCTGTGACGGATGCCACGTTGGAGGAAAGAGCAGTGAAATCTTCATGCCGATTCGCCACCAACTTGGAGGAAAATAAGATGATTTCTCAATAAATTCAGACTCTTTTTATACACTCCAGTATCGGCTAAATGCAACCCTGCGCAATGCTTCCCCGGTGATATCTCAACTCACATTGGACCGCACTGCCGCTGAGGTGTTAGTGGTGGCCGGGCGTCCACGCTACGCATCGCGGACGCCAGAAAACGTCGATAGAATAGTCGGCAGTCGCCCCTTGCTTCTTCCCATTTTCAATTGGACTTCCATATGCCGTGGTCCCTCGAATAAAAATGACTTTTACTGTCACTTTGGGAAAGGAGTGATGCCTATGACATTACCTGGAAAATCAATGGCCATCGTGCTGACAGGGGTTCTGGTTATCGCAATAGCCGTTGCACTGCCTCTCCCACTGGTATTTGGCGAAGGTGGTGCGCGGCGGGACGTTGTGCGTCATGAACTTGAGCGCAACGCCACGCTCATGGATATGCTCTATCTGGTCGAGTTCGAGGCGACCCAAGCTGGCGCTCCGACAAGCCGCGAGCAGACGATCGAGCGGCTCGACACACTCGTCATCCCAACCCTCGGAGTCTGGGGAAGGATGGCAAGGTCCGTGCTGGAGGCATTGTCGCCGGTACTCTCGCCGGGGCCTTTGTGGTTGGAGCCAAGTCGAAAGATGAGGTGACTGAGTTCGTTCGGGCACTTCCCGCATCGAGCATCATGCAGTGGAAGGTGACGCCGCTTGAGACCTTCGCTCACCGGGCCGACATCGAGAAGAAGGCGGTGCAGGGACTCCGAGCGCAGAAGTAGCCATGAGGCGTGAAACGACAGTGCCCGTAACGCTCAATGTTGAATGTTCAATTGAACATTAGGAAATACATATTCAACATTCTCAAACGAGAAAACCCCAGCCCGGCCTGATGCCGGACTGGGGTTTTCCTATTCTGCTATCGCTCGTACACCTAGAGATCCCTCCAGAGGCCGGTTCCCCTAACTACAGCTTCAGGGTAAACCAGGTGGAGAGCGCCTTCATGCCATTCCGTTCAATATTGTTGCCATCCCACACCGCAAAGGCAATGGGCACAGACATTCCTGCCTTAAATTGGGTATCGTTGGCATCGCCGGTTTCCAACGTGCGCTTCACCACCACGCGCCAGGTTGGACCAGTATATCCACCACCCTTGACGGAACCGGAAGGTTCCCACACACCGTTTCCAATAACATCCTGATGCGCTTGCGTCGTGAGGGTGCTGAAGCCATTGGCGTTCAGATCCTCGACCGAGCTCACGCGCAGCGTCGGGTCGGACATGATGTTGCCAGACCAGATTCCAGGATTGAAGGGCCCAAGGCTCCGACCGATCCGGTCCGGATAGGTCACGCCGCCAGCCGGCTCTTCGAAATAGAAGTCCCAGAAAATGCCTGGATACTGGTCGTCCACGTCCCAGATGCCTGCGCTATCCTTGCCGATGTCCTTCTGCCACTCCGCGTTCCACCGCCAGATGTTGGTGGTGCCGCCTGACTGACCCATGCATTGGAAGGGTGGCGCGCCAGCTGTGTTGACTGGGAACATGATTGCTGCCTGATCCCGGAAATCCTGGGGACCAATGGTCGTATCGTTCTTGGTCTGATCGATCCACTCTATGCGCAAACCGATCTCTTTGCCGTTGGTCATAGCTTTCACGAACACCGACTTCACCGAAATATTCGGGTGCATCGGCGTGGTGATCAATTGCCCGCTCAATGGCACGATCACACCAGGCACACCCTCCCACACTGGGTTCGCGCCATCCATCGGGATCGCTCCCTTGACCATCTTGGCCGGGATCGTCACTGGCTGGCTGACAGCCAACGGAACCTGCCCGATCGTCAGCATCACGCCCACGATCAACGCAGTGAGAAGAATGCCGAGCACCACACGCTTGCTGTGTGTCTGCACTACGCTCATAGAATATCCCTCCTCCCGATTAAAATAATAAACTCAAGCTCATACCGACGATCAATGCGGATTAGTCAATATAGAGAAGAGGGCCAACAGCACACCCGCGATCAACGACGCGATAAGAATGCCGATTCTTATACGGTTGCTCGGTGGCTTCTCTTCTTTTGTCATAGGATAATCCTCTTCTCTACTGAAAAAATCAAGAGCGATGGCCCAAGATAACTGCCGACAAACAAAAAATAAAGACCTTCATGAATACGGACAATGGTTAGGCGGTTCCGACCGGCCCCTCCGCCTCATTGTCTTTGTCCTGATCCTTCTTGTCCAAAAACGACTCTGCACCGACTTCGTCCAGCAACAGACTCAGCTCGTTCCCCTGATCCTGCGCACCACACTCAAACTTCTGGCCTTCCGGTGAACTGAAGGTCGCCGGACGATAATCGGTTTCCGAGTAGGGCTGAGGAGCGACGCCGAGGAATGCGGCTTCGAAATCCATCCACTCTGCCATCAAGTCCGCCACGTGCTTATAGAAACCTGACCCAGCTTTCTTGACCAACATCCGGCAAAACAATGGAACCCACCGGCCGATATGATTCTTGACAAACTTTTTTTGCGCGTCCAGGACGATCTCAGTCTTATCCGCTCCATCGTGACAGCGGGAATAGGATTCTTTGTAGGCCAAGAAATGCATGAACTCGAATTCGACGCTCAAATGATCCAGTCGCTCATGGACATCCTTGGATAATTCCACTCCAAATGCGCGATAGAATCCGGCGATATCGCCCATGACTTGCGATTGCGCGAACACGTGGTCGTTTCCGAAGAGCGTTTCGTAGGGAGGGCAATCGAGCGTGATGACATTACTGAAGACTCGGCGATGTTCGGCCTGCAGATCGCTGAGTTGCCAATTGACACATTCCGACGCGACCACTTTCTCGATCTGATCGAACTGCTTGCGCAGCAACACCAGCTTGAGCTTGGCCCGTTCACCGCCGATGCCGTCGAGCGCCTGATCCAAGGCATCGAGTGCCGCTCGCCCATCCTCGACGAACTCTCCGCATTGCACGTAATCGTGAAACTCGTCGTCTTCCGGATAGAGCTGGCTCCACGAGACAAGGAGATAGAGCTTACTGCGATTGAGGGCACGTTCGACTGCGGGTGAATCCTTGATGGCCGGCGTAGCCGGAATGACCCCGGCCACGGCCTGCGAATTTGTTTGCACCGGCTGTTTGCTCGTCATGCGAATCGGCCCCCCGCTTGACCCTGTTGCCCACTGAAACTTTCCGGGCATGAGAGGTCAAGCCTTTGGCGTAAAACATTCGTATGGTAGGTATAGGCCGTGAGGTTGTCAAGCACGATCTTTCCCTTCGCAAAAGATATTCTAGGCCTGTGATTTCTCATGTTATTCCCCTTGCGATACACACCGTTTTTCTTGAACTTCCTTGTTACATTCAGGCCTGCGCTTGGCAGATCACGAGAGCGGCTGCGCCACCAATCTATATGGTGTGACTCGAATAGCCACGCGATCATTCACTGTCCGGCACACTTGTTCGCACAGCCCACATCCGACGCACCGCTCAGCCGCCACCACAAGCCGCTGCGTGCCAAAATCCATCGATAAGGCATCCGTGGGACATTTCGATGCGCAGGCATGGCACCCCTGCCCTGCCGTGCAGACTCGGTGCGAGACAGACGCGAGACCCATTCGTATCTGCCCGCGCCCTTCGACAGGAAGCAACGCCTCGGTGGCACAAGCCGCAATGCAAGGCACATCCTCGCAGAGATAGCACGGTATTTGATCCGCAAAAATCACCGGCGTCCCATTCCGCGGATGAAACGTAATCGACCCGTATGGACAGACCTTGCCGCAGTCGCCGCATTGGGTGCATCGCTCTAAAAACAAGGCCTCGTCAACGGCGCCGGGGGGGCGCAACCAATCCGTCCGCACCGGTGTTGGAACCGGTTGATCCGGCGCGGCATGTTGGTGCTTGGAAAATTCTTGTGCCGCTTTGGCAACGGAAACGACAGAGTCTTTGAGGAAGTCGCGGCGTCCATATGTCGGATCGGTAGCCACAATAATGCACCGTTACATGACGCCGTCGGCGCGCAGCTTGTAGACCTCGACACAGCGATCGCAGGCTCCGAATTCGATATCCCAGCCAGGGTGATTCTCGCGAATGAAATCAAGCACATAGGACTCGAGCTTGTTGCCCATATCCTCGACCCACGAATAGGTCGGGAATCGGCACAGGGGGCAGGGAAACCCCGGCATCAACATGACTTTATTTTCTGTTTCTGGAACTTCGCCCCCCTCGACATCCACGGCACGGTCCATCACGCGCAAGGTGTCCGATGCCATTTCGATTAATTCCGAGTGGGTAAAGAAACTCGTCTGCCACAACCCCTCGAACACCGATTTCAATTGCGGCGTGGGAATCTTGCGATACCAGGAACGAAACTCTTTGAACCGGTCTTCTTTCCTGAGCATCGGCTCTTTGCCTGCAGCAGCCAGCCGGCTGTCCACGGTGAGACTCCACAAGACTCGATAGCGTTGGAGCACGAGAGTTTCCTCGCCGGGGTTTTGCCCGACCTTGGTATCCGGATCGTATCCAAAGACCGGATCCAGCATATCCGAGATATGCAACAACTCGTGGCGGCAATAGCGCGTGAGCGCAGGATCGTAGAATCGACGTGGAATGAGCTTGATCCCAACGCCTTTCAACCCTTTTTCTTCGAACGCTCGCGCCATCTCGTGCTCGACGGATCCCCACTTCCTGAGAATATCGACGCCTTCCTGATCTTCCTTGAGCACTCCCTTGACCAGCACAATGCCGACTCGTTCTTTTAACAAAGGATATTCATTGAAGGCATCGCGGATGATATCGGAAAACCCCCAGGTTCCGAACATGTACTGGTAGAGCTTCTTGAACTCGCTCTCACGATCATCGAGCGTAAACTTCTCGTAGATTGGATCGGCGAGTTCGTGAAACTCTTTATAATAGGTAGGATCGCCTTCCCGTTCCGTCTTTTCGACAAACGAGTCGATGACCTCTTGCAGCAATGCGGGCTGAAAACGAAGTTCCATGCTGATCCTCGATCGTCCAAGCCGCCCTGGCCTCGCCGACAGAGCCGGATGGGAAGGCGCACCAGAAGCCAGCTTGACTTGATGGCGGAGCTTCTCTTACGATCACAACAAGCTGACACGAATTATACTAGCGCGAATCGACAGTTTGCAATCAAGCCGGTCGCCGTAAACCGCTTCACTTCACCAAAATTTAAGGAATATTGAATATGCCAGACCAGACGGCTTCCCAACTTGTCCCCAGTCCATCCCCACTCATACCAGCATCGTCGGGAACGGGCATCGCACCGGTCGATTTCCTTGAATATTGGAAGGCAGGGGCACGGGAACTGACCACATATCGCGGCCATTCGCATGGAGTCTGGTCTGTGGCCTTCGCACCAGACGGGTTGACCCTCGCCAGCGGAGGAGCCGACCGGCTCGTCCGTCTATGGGATATTGAAACCGGACGCCTCCTGCGCTCACTCAGGGGACATACGGCGGATATCCGATCCGTTCTCTTCACGCCGGACGGCCAGACACTGGCCACCGCCAGCGAGGACCGTACCATCCGGCTGTGGAACCCGATCACCGGCGAATCGAAGAAACTCCTCTTCACACGCTATGACCACAATGTCGTCAGCCTCTCCCTCTCCCCCGACGGCCTCATGCTGGCGCGAGGCAGCCACAATAAAGACATCAAGATCTGGGAAGTCACCACCGGCACCGAACTTATGACTCTCCTCGGCAAGGACCAGTACGACCACAACTGGTCTGTCTGTGTCGCCTTTTCGCCGGATGGGGTCCACCTCGCCAGTGGAATGGATATCGGCAAGATCAAGCTGTGGGATGTCTTACCCAGTGGAGAGGAAAAAATCGTGCACGCCGGTCATTGGAAAGAGACCGAAGAAGATTCCAGCGAAACGCGCGGATACTTCGTCGACGATGACGGTGGATTTCAGAAGGCCATGGACTATTGGATCGGCGCAATGGCCTTTACCCCAGATGCCAAACTACTCATCACTGGGAGCCGTGACCAGACGATCAAGTTGTTCGACATGCCACATGTGGCAGAACAACGGACACTGAAGGGCCACACAGCCTGGGTGCGGGCGCTCGCCGTCACAGCGGACAGCAAGGTGCTCATCAGTGCCGGCGATGACGCCACGATCCGGTTTTGGGATCTGTCGAACGGCCGCTGCTTCAGAACCCTCAAGGCCCATGCCGCAGCCGTTCGCGGCATTACCCTGTCACCGGACGGAATGAAACTGGCCAGCGCCTCGTGGGACCGGACGGTGAAGTTGTGGGCGGGAGGCGCGGAACCTCAAGAATAACCTGACCACCCTCGCCATTCGCACCCTAAGAAAAGCTCCTACAGAGGTGGGGTGGCATGCCCTTCCGCTCCAACGCCTCCCGGAACAGCCCTTTCGGACTGTGCCAGGCGGAATCCTTCAGAAATTCCTTCGAAGACTCAGTCAGTTTCCGCTTTCCTTCCTGGCAAAGTCTCGATGGGCACCCCGTTCCTCCGGCGATTTACGCTTCTGGGCATGCTACCCCTACCAGTAAATCTTCAGCTATAAAAATAGAAAGGCGACAGGCCGCTTACAAGCCTGTCGCCTTAACGCTTCGCCACGTTCAGTAAGTTACTCTGGTAGTTATTGTCCTAGATACTTCACAGCTGCTTCGCACCTTCGACAATGGAGCGTGTCCCTGTTTTTCTCCCTAACGCTCACGGTCAGCAGCCGGATACGAGCATCGCGAGCATCCGGACTACTGGACAGTGGAGTTAGGTTGACTTATAGCCACGAGATGAGGTCCGCGCGAAGAAACGCGTCTATACCGTCGGAACCAACGATAGCAATGGTACGCGAGTACTCGGCGTGAAGCGCATCGGATAGGAAAACCGGAGTCTGGCTTGAAGACGGCAACCTATGACGAAGCGCCGGCGATTGGTTGTGCGTGTACCAGAGCCATGGCACGCTGCTCAACGCCCCCCATCCCTCGGGCAGCAGACCGGTGGTGAGATTGGCGACGCTGAGATCCCCTTTCGCAACCCAGAGTTTTGCCGTGGTGAAGATCGCTGGAACGAAGAGCACGTTACGCCTGTCCCCGCGGTATGCGCGTTGTTGTGGAAACAGATGATCTAGCAACCCGTTCGCACCTCGAAGGACCTGTGCCGTAGCGTCCTTGATCGCTTTCCCTTCCCCAATGCCTTCGCCCTTCGCGCCGGTTCTTAGCTCGAAGCCGAGATGAGTGCTTTCCAGCGACGCGTGTTTCGTCCGAGGTTGCGAAGCAACGAGTGTCTCGGCTTCGTAAACCACCTCTTGAAAGACCAACTCGCCCTCGGACGAGTTACGGCGTGTGTAGGGCGCTCCCAAAAAACACCAGTCGGCCCGGGCGGGGTCAGCCCGCTTGCACTCAACAACGAGATACACCGTTGAATGTGCGTTTCGCAGGATGAAGTCGATATGGGTAGGGCTGTCGGCGGTGCCGACCGGGAACTCGGCGGCCTCGAACACCCAACTGGAGAGCTGCTGGGCAGAAAGCTCCTCGGCCCGTCGCAGCACGGCGTACTGAAATCCGTAGCCGTGTGCCCCAAGGACCTTTCGAACGTCGCTGAGTGTCGGGTCCGTCATCGCCGTGTTGCCGTCTCGTTGTGCAACCTAACTAATAAGTCTGCTGCGGACTACCCACAGCATAGCACGGTGTCTCAGTACTCCACTGAAAGGCGAGTCTACTTGCAAATCCAGCACTTACTCAAGATGTTGTCCTGTCCCACCTACCAGGATAGACTGCGGATACTGCAGTCTATCTGGCTATCAGCCCGCAGCATATCCGGCCAACGAACACAAGAAGGGTTGGGAGTCTTACAGCCATTTAGAAAAACTCTCGACCCCTTCGTTTGGTCCGCGCGGGGACAGACCTATCAGCGGTCTGTCCCCGCCCACACCATTTAAATCGTGGGCGACGTAGTTGCCTCACAACTTTGCACAGCCAACAAGGGCTATCTTCTCACCCGCATTTTGGTGAGGCGACTGGTATGGTCTCTATTGCGCGCATCGAGCGACCACCGCTTTATCGTGGGGGCTCTGCGAGCAATAGAGACCATGCCAGCTGTCTCGCCACGTCCCCTCCAAGCTTGCTCGTTCTCTCTCCAGGGATGGGGACTGATTGATCTTCCACTGCGCGCGTCCAACGAGGGGAGTCCGCGACCGCGCGTTGCGCGAGCACAGAAGATCATCAGGCTCCATCCCCTCCTCTGCTCTGCGAGCAAGAAGGGCACCTGGTCACTCCCTCCCCATCCTCTGCCCCACATCCTGGCGGCAGTGGAAGCCACTTTATCTTACGAGCCGGTTTGGTAGACGGCAGGTCGGTAACGCGGTTTGGGGATGGGTTTGCCGGCCGCCCGAGCCGCTTCCAGCCAGACTTTCTTGGCTAGTTGCGCCTGCTTCAGAGCGTCGGTCGGAGTTTTCCCGAAAGCAGAACAGGCGTCTAGATCTGGAATATCCGCGATATAGCCCTTGTCCGCGTCGCTATAGAAAATGTTGATGTGATAATCCTTCATGGTTCCTACTCGCCGTCAAGCTGTAGATTATACCTCTCCACCAGATCAAGGCCCTCTCAGCGGTCTGTCCACACCCACGCTCTTAAAATAATGGCAACGGGGCTGACTCGCAACTGCACGCATCTCATCGGAAAGCCAAGGCTCAGGTCGAGGTTGTAAGTCGAAAAGACACCAAGTTGAATTGGTCGGTGCTCAACCTGAGCCTCAACATCTTTCTTATACGAGGATGCTTCGGTCTGTCAGAAAAACTCTAATCGCTACGAGAAACGCTTCGGCATCGTCAACGCGCTTCTGGACCCGTTCGCGCTCCGGATCAAACAGCACATCATAGTCTGCCAGTATGCGATCGTCTTGTTCCTCTGCAAGAATCGTTGCCAAGTGAGCAGAGAGTTTGCCGGATTTGATGAGATGTTGGCCAAAGAGTCGTCGCACTGCCCGATGCGAGGTCACATTGACCCCTTCGGCCAGAAGGACTGCGCGTGCGGCGTGGAGGATCGCGTAGTACGCCCGGGAAAGCGCATCTTCGAGGAGGTTGTCGCGGAGAAGGAGACGGGCTGATTGAAGAGATTTTTCGGCTCGATGAAATTCCTTCTTAATTTCTTCAACGGGGAGACTGGCCGTCATACGGAGACGCCTTCTCGCTCCACCGCTTTAAAAAACTGCGACCCGAACAGTCGAAGCTCCTCGTAATGGCGCTCGCTCATCACCTGAATCGACAGCACCACACCGTGTTCCAGTTCCAGTGCATACCCCAGAGAACGAATTTCATCGCCAAGTCGCCAGCCTTCTGAACGGATGACAACGAGTACATCGACGTCTGACTCACGCGTCGCGTCACCACGCACCTTCGACCCAAATAACACTACCCGGATCAACTCGCCAGGAAATCGTTGTTCAACCTGACGTTTGAATTCCTCGACGATGTGTTTTTCCCGGATGCTCAACTCCACCATTCACCTCCGATATTGTCAGTGAGCCTAGAGCGAAGAAGCCTTAGTGTCAAGGCTCTGACACGGTTTTCTAACCCCTGCCCGTTGAGGGAAAGCACTGGAGTGGCCGAGGCTGCCCTTTACTGCGCACATCGAACAAGGGCCATCTTCTCACCCACATTCAGCGAGACGGCTGGTATGGTCTCCATTGCGCGCATCGAGCGACCACCGTTTTATCGTGGGGGCTCTGCGAGCACAGAGACCATGCCAGTTGTCTCGCCACTTCCTTTCCAAGCTCGTTCATTCTCTCTCCAAGGATGGGGGCTGATTGATCTTCCACTGCGCGCGTCCAACGAGGGGAGTCCGCGACCTCGCGTTGCGCGAGCACAGAAGATCATCAGCCCTCATCCCCCGACTCTTCTCTCGCCGACGGAATCCCGTAGCGTTTGCACTTCTCCCACAAGGCTTTGCGCGAAAGTCCAAGGATCTTCGCGCCGGTTGTGCGGCTGCCGTCCACTCGCTCCAACACCGATACAATATATTCTTTTTCGAACTGTTCCCTCGCCGTCGCCAGGGAGGTCAGCGGGCGTTCCTCGCGCTTCTTCCCAGTCAGCCCTTCGCTACAGAACCCACAGGATTCTTGTGGCTGCCCGCCCGTATAGGGACAGGACTGGAACCCGCAGAGATCGGACGGTTGGATTGCTTCACGGTCCCTCCCCAGCGCCACTGCACGTTCGATCATGTTCTCCAACTCCCGAACGTTTCCTGGAAATGAATAGCGCAAGAAGAGCTCACGCGACACGGAAGAAAACCCTTTCAACGTCTTATTCATCTTGCCCGCGCAGGTCTTCAGTATGTGATCGGCGATGATCATGATGTCTTCCTGCCGTTGACGCAACGGCGGAATCACGATATGCACAACATTGAGCCGATAGAAAAGGTCCTCCCGAAACCGCCCCTGAGCCACTTCCTTTCGAAGGTCTTTCTGCGTCGCGCAGACCAGGCGCACATCGACGTGAATCGTGTCGTTTCCTCCGACACGCTCAAACTGCCTTTCCTGAAGTACCCGCAATAGTTTCACCTGGATGACCGGCGAGATTTCCCCGATTTCATCGAGAAACAACGTGCCTCGATGGGCTAGCTCAAACCGCCCACGCCGCTGCCGTAGCGCCCCTGTGAACGCCCCCTTCTCATGGCCGAAGAGTTCCGCTTCTAATAAGGTTTCTGGAAGCGCCGCACAGCTCACTTTGATCAAGGGATAGTGGCTTCGGGCGCTGTTTTGATGGATGGCATTGGCGACCAGCTCCTTGCCGGTTCCGCTCTCTCCAAGAATCAGCGTTGTCGAATCTGTTCCTGCCACCAGCTTGATCTTCTCGAGCACGGCCCGCATCTGGTTATTCGCCCCGAGAATGCCTCCAAAACTGAACTTGTCTTCCAGCACCTCTTTGAGATCTTGATTTTCGCGCCGCAAGGTTACAACGCTGCCCACCCGCTCGACGATCAACAACAATTCATCCATCTGAAACGGCTTCGTGATGTAGTCGAAGGCGCCGAGCTTCATTGCGCCAACCGCTGTTTCCACCGATCCGTGGGCGGTAATCATCACGACCTCCGGGTGGGGCGACTGCGCTTTGGCCGCTGTGAGTACCGTAATCCCGTCCGCGCCCGGCAACCGCAAATCAGTGATCACCAGATCAAATGGCCGTTGCCGGATGGCGTCGATCCCTTCCGTCCCGGATGCAACCGCTTCGACATCATGGCCGACCGTCTCCAAGGCATCGACCATCGACAGCCGCATCAGCGGTTCATCATCGACAAGCAGAATCTTGAGTCCCTTCATGACACCCGCTCCATCAGCGACCGTTCCCGTGAAACAGGCAGACAGAGGGTAAAAGTTGTTCCTTTCCCGACTTCGCTGTCCACCAGGATCTTTCCTCCGTGACGCTCGACGATACCCAGACTGACCGACAGGCCGAGACCGGTTCCCTCGCCTTCGCTCTTGGTCGTAAAGAAGGGATCGAAAATCCTCGGCAGGACCGCCGGTGGAATGCCCGATCCCGTATCGCGCACTTCGATCAGACAGACTCCTTCAACCACGGACGTTCGAATCGTCAGCGTCCCTCCGTCTTTCATCGCTTGCACTGCATTCAACACCAGATTCATCAGCACCTGCTCCATCATGTGCCGATCGACCATGACATTCGGCAACCCCTGACCGAATCTCGTCTCCAACAGGATTCGATTCGGGGCAAAGAGATGCGTCGTTAAGACCAACACCCGGTCCACGACGTGATTGATGTCCGTCAGGGCGAATGCGGGCTCATGCTGTTGGGAGAAATCGAGGAGCTGCCGAACGATCTTCTGCACGCGGCGCACGCCGTCTTCCATCGACGACCAATACTCTTCTTGCCGGTTCGGCGACAGCGCCCCCTTCCGCAAGTTGTAGAGACAGTTGAGGATGCCCCCCAGGGGATTGTTGATCTCGTGCGCCACCCCTGCTGCGAGTTTTCCGACCGAGGCCAGTTTCTCCGAGTTCCTGATCTGTTGCTCCAATTTTTTGGTCTCCGTCATGTCGCGCGCGATGCCCAACACGCCCAGGATCGCTCCCTCGACGCCATGCAGCGGGGAGACACTCACCATCACAGCCCTTGGCTCCCCTGTGCGAGTCACCACTTCGACTTCATAAACCTGCTTCGCACCGATATCCAACGTGCTCTTGAGACGCTTCCCGCGATGGCGTTTTGAGAGAAGGGCGAGGTAGGGGCGCCCGAGCAGATCGTCTTTCCTGTAGCCCCAAGCTTCGACCTTGCTGTTGACATAGGTGAACCGTTGTTCGGTATCGAGGGTGTAGATGACGTCGTTGGCGTTTTCGAGCAGATTTTCGAGATACTGTGTGGTCTCTTCAATTTCCCGCGTACGCTCTCGCACCTTATCTTCTAACTCTTCTCGGTACGTGTCCAGCTGCCGTTCAAGCCGCTTCCGGTCGGTAATGTCCCGCAACTGTACCATCACCAACAGTTGGTCGTCCGCTCCGACAGGGATCAAGTCCATTTCGACCGGCGTATCCAGTCCGCTGGCATGGCGCACCATGATCTCCTGGGTAGACACTTTCCGTTGTCCGGAAATCACGTCGCTCAGCCATCCGTGCAACGAATCGTGATAACTGGAGAGGACGATGTCGAGCAAACTGCGGCCGACCACAGCCGCCTCCGCATACCCCAGCGCTTGCTCCTCACGTTTGTTAACGGCGACGACCATGCCCTTCGGATCCACCATAAACACCGAGTCCGCCACCAAGTCGAACAACGCCTTGTACCGCGCCTGCGAGGCGACGAGCTGTTGCGTCCGCTCTGACACGGCCTGTTCAAGCGTCGTCGTGTATTCTTGCAGATGTCGCTCAAGCCGGTGGCGTTCGGTCACGTCACGCACAAACGCGCGCGAGTGAACCAACCCACCCCGCTCTTGATCGATCAGCGCCGTGGCATGAATTTCCACATCGATCGGGTGACCATCTTTGGCCAGAAATACCGTCTCCATCGAACTGCGCCCTTGCGCTACCAATCGCTCCAGGTATTGCAGAACGAGCGGCTCCTGGCCGCGCGGCACGAGATCCCAGAGCTTCATCGCCAGCATCTCATTGAGCGTGTACTTCAGCTTCTCGAGCCCTGTCTTGTTCACATGGACGAATCGGCCGCTCCGGTTCAATTGATAGATCATCTCAGGAGAATGCTCAATCAGATCGCGGTACTTTTCTTCCAGGCGGCGCACATCCACCACGCGTTGTTCGATCTGCGCAAACGACCGTTGTAAATTCTCCGCCATCTGATTGAACGCATCGGCAAGCCCTTCGATTTCATCTCCGGTCTTCAGCTCCAGTCGCTGCGCCAACCGCCCGCTTCCGATTTCGCGCACCCCATCGTGTAACAACTGAATGGGCCGGGCGATCCGGCGTGCGACGACTACCCCTGTCCCCCACAGCACGGCGAGCACGAGCAACCCATAGAGCAGCACTTTCGCCACAAGTTCTGCAAGCGGCGCATAGGTCTCCCGGGGATCCTGCCGCACCACCGTGATCCACTGATGTCCTCCAAGGCTCCCCGGAGCCAAGCTCTCGCCGAATCGGACCGGAGCGAATCCGATCAAGGCGTTCTGTCCCCCATGCGAATCGTCTGCGGCAACGGTCCAACCGGCTTCCAACCCGCCGAGGGTGCCAATCAATTCAGGTCGCACCGTATGCGCTTCCGGGGCCAGGACCGGACAGATCACAGGAACACCGTCGGAGCTGAACAACATTGCATGACCGGTCGCCCCAATCGCCACCTCGGCAATGGCATGAAAAATCGTGTCTCGACGCAACAGAATCGTGACCGTTCCAATCACTGTCTCTTTTGTATCGTCAAGAATGGGTGCCGCCACCACGACCACATGAGTCCCGAATGCGGGATCGAAGGCGATCTCGCTCACATAGCCCCTGGAACTTCCCCCCTTCACCACCGCTTGCCACCACGGCGTCTTCCCGTAAAAATATTCCACTTGTGGAATGGAGCTGACCACTAGCGCTCCCTGCTGGTCGGTCACCAGTATCCCAACATAGTCCGATTTGCGGATATCGTGCCACCGGATAAGGTAGTTCGTGACAATGCGATTGATGAAGAGGGGAAATTCACTTTGCTTACCCCGCTGACGCCACCGCTGCTGCCAATCCTTGATCATGCCCTGGATGTTGTGCGCATCCTTGCCCTCGTACGTGCGGTTGGCTTCGGTTACAGAGGTGTGGAGAATGGGGGTCGTGGCGAGTTGCTGAGCCTCACTCATCCCACGGCTAACCTGCATCTCGATGCGGCGAGCGGCTTCCACGGCAGCTTCCTTGAAGTTGGTGCCGGTCACTTCTCGAAGCGCACGCCGCTCCTCGACGTAGATGAGCACAAGCAGAAGGGTCAGGGGCAGGAGTCCGACCAGTACGATCGCCGCGATGATCTTGCGCTGGAGATTGTGAGACCGACTCCAGAGTGTCATGGGTGTGCCCCACCTCGCTATTGGCGCGGGACTCGCGAGACTTGCGCGA
>JACQEY010000208.1 GCA_016200355.1 Nitrospirota bacterium | reverse complement strand
GGCTCAAATCCCAGGGGATTTTCCCCACCGAGGTTTATGAAGGGACGGGGGTGTCCCAAAAAGAGGCTCCGGGAGACTCTTTCGGACGGTTTCTAAACAGGGAGTTCTTCAGCGGAGTTTCCCTGCAGGAGATCGCGTTAACGACCCGGCAGCTGGCTACGCTGATTGCCGCCGGCCTTCCCCTCCTTGAAGCGCTCGACGCTCTGGTTGAACAGGTGGAGAACCCCCCGTTTAAAAAAGTGATTTCCGGGGTCCGGGAAAAGGTCAGGGAAGGGAACCCTTTCTCCCGGGCGTTAAAGGATTACCCCCGACTGTTTTCTCCCCTCTACGTTCAGATGGTCCGGGCGGGGGAGGCGAGCGGAACCCTGGCCCCGATGCTCGACCGGGTGGCCCTGTTTCTCGAAGATCAAAACCGCCTGAAAAACAGAATGGTTTCGGCTCTGGCTTATCCGGTTCTGATGGTCGGCGTCAGCCTGGTGGTGCTGACGGGGATGATTACGTTTGTGATTCCGAGGGTGGTCGGTATTTTTGAGGAGATGCATCAGGCGCTTCCCCTCCCCACCCGGATCTTGATCGGCTTGAGCGATTTGATCAGAAACCAGGGGTGGCTCCTCCTCTTTTTCCTGGGGGGTCTTTTTTATCTTTTCCGACGGATTCTGAGGACCCCCTCCGGCCGCCGCCGGTTTGATGGATGGGTCTTAAGGGTTCCCGTTGCAGGATCGATGGTGAAAAAAATCTCCCTTTCGCGGTTTTCAAGAACCCTGGGAACGCTCCTTTCGGGAGGGGTCCCTTTATTAACCGCCCTGGAGATCGTCAAAACGCTCGTCTCCAACAAAGTCATCGAGGAGGCCATTGAGACGGTAAGGGAAAATATTAAAGAGGGGGAGAGTATTGCCGGGCCTTTAAAACGGACCGGTATTTTCCCCCCTCTCCTGATCCACATGGTGGCCGCGGGCGAAAAGTCAGGAGAACTGGAAAAAATGCTCGGAAAGGCGGCCGAAACATACGATGACGAAATGGACGCGGTGATCGGGACCCTGACCTCCCTCCTTTCTCCCCTTTTGATTCTGGGGATGGGGCTGGTGATCCTGTTTATTGTTCTGTCGATCCTTCTCCCGATTTTTCAAATGAGTTCCATTGTCAGATAATTCAAATTCGTTCATAATACAATATCAGAGCTTGATAAAATAAGGAGAACCGGAGAGATCATGATGAAAAGCGTGCGGAACAAAGATGGGTTTACCCTGATTGAACTGATGGTCGTCATCACGATACTGGGGATCCTTGCGGTGCTGATCCTCCCCCGTATTACGGGGCAGACCGACGTCGCCAGAGAAACGGCGGCAAAGGTCCAGATGAAGAACATTGAACAGGCGCTTCACCAGTATGAAATGGACAACGGCTTTTATCCGGCCACCGAACAGGGACTGGATTCTCTGGTTAAAAAACCGGCGAGCGGACGGATTCCAAACCGGTACCGCGACGGGGGGTATATGACCAAAATTCCCAAAGATCCCTGGGGGACCCCCTATGCGTATATCGCTCCGGGAGCGCATGGCGATTTTGATCTGGTCTCTTATGGGGCCGACCGGGAAAAAGGGGGAGAAGGGAAGAACGCCGATATCGAAAATTGGAATCTTGACCGGTGAGGGAGCGGAGAAAAAGGGGGGACTCCGGGTTCACCCTGATTGAAATCGCCCTGGTGGTCCTGATCATCGGACTGATTGCCTTAATCGTCCTTCCCCGGATGGCCGGGTTATCGGGCGGAAACCTCAAAACGGCCGTCAGGCATCTGACCGGGACCATTCAAACGTTAAGAGACGAGGCGGAGTCGAGGCAGATACTCCTTCGGCTCGGATTTGACCTCTCTTCCCAGCAGTATGATGTCAGCGCCTTGAGTGAAAACGGCGAATTCAAAACCTATCACACCGAAACCCTGAATAAAGTTCAATTGCCCCCCCGGATCCGCCTTAAAGATGTGGTCACGTTAAAGCAGGGGAAAGTCACCGAAGGGATGGCGTATATCTTTTTTTATCCTGCCGGAAGAGCTGAAAAAGCCACCCTTCATTTTGAAGAAGGGGGGCGTCCGGCGACCTTTCAGGTCGCTTCCCTTTCGGGAAAGGTCAAATGGACCGACGGTTATCTGGAAGAGCCATAGAAGACGAGGCTGGAGAGACAACCCGGCAGACATCCCTTATGGAGAAGCAACCGGCTTTGCCGGCGCTTCACGCGGGGGAACGGGGGGC
>JACQEY010000212.1 GCA_016200355.1 Nitrospirota bacterium | reverse complement strand
GGCGTGGCGCTCGCTCGCTCGGTTGGTCCGCTCGTATCTCTAAGCCACCGACGTGTAGTTGAGTATGTAAAAAGTGGAGTGGTTGTGGAGCATGTCCGGTGTGAGATCTGCGGGAGTACTCAGGCGTCCGTCGCATTTTCCCAGCGCGATTTGTTGCACCGGGTGTCAGACGAGGAATTTACGATCGTTCGGTGTCAGCGCTGCGGGTTTCTTTATTTGAACCCTAGGCCCACAAAGGAAGAAATCGGCAGGTTTTATCCGACGCAGTACTTCGGCGCACCCTCTCCTCCTCGTTCGTTTAGCAGGGTCAAGCGGTGGCTCATGGAGGATTTCTACGGCTATCCATCGAGCGAGCCGAATGGCATCGGGCGCAAGCTTCGCAAACTGGCCCTGTGGCCGGAGATGCTGCGGCGGTCGCTCGGTGGGCGAGGTCTGTTGCCTTGGGTTGGCCGGGGACGGCTCTTGGATGTGGGATGTGGGCACGGAGTGAACGCGGCCATGCTTGCTCAGCAGGGCTGGCAAGTCTCCGGACTCGACCTCGGGCCGGAAATTGTGAAACAGGCCAAGACATTGCTCGGCGATCGTGTGCAAGTCGGTGATTTGCTGACCGTACGCTATCCCGATCAATCGTTTGATGTCGTCTTGATGAGCCACTCACTCGAACATATGTACGAACTCGGCAGGGTTTTAGGGGAAGCAAGGCGAATTTTGGATGACCAAGGGCTGTTGATGATCGCGGTTCCCAATGCGAGGGGACTTGAAGCTGCGATATTCGATCGGTGGTGGGTCAATTGGGATCCCCCCCGGCACCTCTATCATTTCAATAAAACGACGCTGACAAGACTCTTGGAACAGGCTGGGTTCTCGCTGGTGCGGGTGCGCACCGGGGTGACGCCTGTGCATTTTGTGTCCAGCTTGGAGCGGGTGTGGACGTATCGGCTGCATTGCCGGCTTCCCGCCAAGCATCTGATCGAGAAATTCGTGGCTCGTCCCCTCTGTCTGATTGCCGGCAATCTTGGGTATGGAACGGAGCTGATTGTTTATGCGGTCAAGCGAATCGGGGGGGCTTCAGCGGCGTCAGGTACGTGCGCAGGAGCCGGAGAGCCATCTTCCCATTGAACGGATGGTAGCGGAGAGCAAACCGGAAGGCCTTGCGGGCTTCCTTGAAGCGGCCAACAGCGAGATGATGTTTCCCTAGGTCTCCATAGTATTGAGACCAATCGCGGCGCAGGGCTTTCGCCAACGTTGTGTCGGGAGGACAGGCATGGGCGTAGTTTTCCAAAAATCGGTGTCGAGCTAAAAGAGATCGCTCCGAAGGAATGTTGCGAGAAGCGTTGTGGCCATAGAGTCGGTGCCGGTAAAGCGGTTTGGGTAGATGGAGTAGCTGGAATCGCTGAAAGAGGCGGATGGCCAGGTCGATGTCCTCCCAGACGAAGAGTTGGTTGTCATAGCCACCGACTGCGTCGAAGCAGGCTTTTCGAAAGAGTGACCCTGATGTGGCCGCATCATGCCCTCCACGAAGCATCTGGGTGATGCTGAGCGGATGCTTCATGGCTCCGTCGTATTCCAGAATTTCGTTTCGTTCATTGACCTGATAGCCGTCTGCATGGACGATGGCCACGTCCGGTTGGGCTTGCAGCAGGGGAAGGGTTTCTTCAAGGAAGGTGGGCTCCCAAAGATCGTCTTGATCAAGAAAGGCCAGATAGGTTCCTGTGGCGAGTCTCGCGCCGTCATTCCGGGCCGCTGCCTGGCCCCCGTTTGTAGCACGACGGAAATATCTGGCTTGAGGGAAACGCAGGACGATCTGTGCGGTGTCATCCGTGGAGGCATCGTCCACCACGATGAGTTCGCGATCCTGGAGGGTCTGTGCCAGGACGCTGTGGATGGCTTGCTCAAGGTACCGCGAAGCGCCGTTATAAGCCGGGATGATGGCACTGACAAGGGGCATCATTTCACCACTGGGGAAAATTCCAAGTGCACGGTTTTCTATCATAACAGAATGACGTGCCCGATGGGCAGAGCCTTCTATTGCGAGGAAAGTCCAAGTCCGCCTCTGGAGATTGAACGACAGGTCTGGATGAAGAGAGGAATAATGTATGCAATTTGATCATGTCCATCCGGACCACCATGGCCCGAACACCGTTGCCATGACACGTATCCAGATTGCCAAGATGATGCTGGATGCTGGCCACAAGCGTGTCCTGGATTTGCCTTGCGGAAGTGGCGCATTGACTCAGATGTTGCTGAATGGCGGAGTGGAGGTGGTGTCGGCGGACTTGCATCCCGCCGGCTTCATAGTGCTGGACCGTGTGTGCGTGCCGGCGGACCTGAATGCAACGCTTCCATTTGAGGATGGGGAGTTTGACGCGATGGCTTGCATCGAAGGGATCGAGCATATCGAGAACCCACATTTGCTGGCTCGTGAGGCGAACCGGATCCTACGGATGGGCGGCAAGGTCTACATCAGTACACCCAATGTCTTATCTCTGCGATCGCGCCTGAGCTATTTACTGAGGGGGTACCCGGATCAGTTTCACTATATGATCGAGATCAACCCAGATACGGGCACTGAACAGCCCATTGACCACATCAATCCGATCGGGTTCCTGGAATTACGCTATGTCTTGAGTCGATGGGGGTTTCGCCTGGATGTGGTGCAGGCGAACCGGCTTCTCAAGAAAGGTTCTCTTTTCTATCAGGCCCTCCGCCTCCTCCTGCAAACGCGCGGAAAGCGTGCAGCGGCGAACCATCCGCGTGTCGCCGATGTCAGGCAATCGCTGCTCTCTGACGAGGTATTATTCGGCGAGGGATTGATCCTGGGGGCGACCAAGGTCGCGCAACGGGGACGCAGCGTCCTGCCAAGCTGATGCACCAGGCGATCGTGTTCCATGCTTCTCCGATTACGCCTGGTACACTGGATGTTATAAGCCGATTGTCACGCTCTACAAGAGCTTGCTCTGATGTCGAACGGTCTGAGCTCTCGATGCGCGCGGAGATTGGCTTTGCGTTTGGGCCGTTTTTTCGGTACGCTATACCCTAATTGATCGACCAAAGAGTAGGGCCCGCCCGTTGACCCTGCTAGTGCCTCCTAGCCCAGCCGTAGCGATGGAAAGCTCTGGCATTCATGCAGTGTTGGTGAGGGTTCGCCAGGTGCCCTGGTTTGGAAATGTTCAATGGCAGTGAGTGGTTTGCAGTGGATCCGGCAGGAGGAATGAGTCGCGTGCAAGTTTCCAGCTGCAAGGCCTGTGACGGCATTGGGCAACAAGAGCTCTTCATGCACGAGGGATATCCTGTTCGTCGGTGTCATTCGTGCGGACTCGTGTTTTTGGATCCTCAGCCGTCTGATGAGATCTTGTCAAAAATCTACTCGGCTGAGTATTTCTTGGAATCGCCGGATGTGGAATCACAGGATCACGTGTCACAGATTAAGCGGCGAACCGCTCGACTGTACCTGGATGCGATTATGCAATACGGAGGGGCTCGAAATGGGACCCTGCTGGAGGTCGGCTGCGGGAAGGGGGATCTGCTGGCAGAGGGCTTGGCCAGGGGATACGAGGTCCATGGGCTGGACCTGTCCCCCCACGCTGCGCAGGCGGCGAACCGTCGCTTAGGCCGGGACGTGGTGACCTGCGCCACTATCGAACAGGCCTCGTTGCCGGCCAATTATTTTGACGTTTGCGTCTGCGCCGATGTGATCGAGCACACACGCGATCCAATTGAGTTCCTGGCGCAAGTGCGGCAGGTGATGAAACCCGACGGCGTACTCCTCCTAGTCACGCCCACGCTCGACAGT
>JACQEY010000225.1 GCA_016200355.1 Nitrospirota bacterium | reverse complement strand
GCAACCGCTCGAAGAGACCGAAGAGTTTCTCTTTCTGGTCGGCCTCGAAGCCAATACCGTTGTCCTGTATCCAGAGTATACGTTCGGTCGGGGTCTGCTGTCCCCCGATGTTGATAGTCGGAACCGGGGAATGGCGGGAGAACTTGAGGGCATTATCGAGCAGATTGACCAAGGCCTGACGGATGCTGACCGGCTCGCCATACAAATCGGCGAAGGGGAGATTGACTTTGATTTGAGGTGCGATGCCGGCGATTTCGTTTTGCCGGTCGATGACCAGGCTGTCGATCATCTCCAACACGTTGAAGCGGGTGCGTGGGAGATTCTGCTGTTCCAGTCGTGAATACTTGAGCAGGGCGTCGATCATGTGTGTCAGGCGTAACGAGGACTTCCTGATGATGTCGATGTGGTGTCGCACTTGGGGGTCTCCGGCTTCCTCAAATCGCTTTTCCAAGAGCGACGAGAAACCTTCGATTTCGCGAAGAGGTCCTTTGAGGTCGTGTGCCACGGAGTAGGTGAAGGATTCGAGTTCCTTGGTCTTGCGCATGAGGGCGGTGCCTCGTTCGCGGAGATTTGCAAGCATGTTCGTCAAGGAATCAGCCAGGATGCCGACTTCGTCTCGTGTGGGCCATGGTTCGAACTGAGCAGTAAGGTCATGCCGGGAAATGCGATCTGCCGTAGCTGCAAGCTGTTTAAGCGGGGTGGCCACGAGCCGATTCATCATGAGGTAGATCGAAATAACCAGAAGTCCAACCATGCCGACGACGCTGATGACGAGGATCTGTGCCTGTGCGACAAGGCGATCGCCCTCGACCTTCATCTCTACATCAATCTTGCGATGAAGTTCGAAGAGGGAGGCGATCGCATTTGCGGTCTTGGTTGCGATCTGTTCGTATGCCGTCTCAGCGTTCGACAGATTCTTCGTTCCCTGGCGAGTCGCGACCTCGAGATCCTCCCGCTGAGCGCGTAAGGCACTCATGCCATCGGCGATGGCGACGATCGTTTGGCTTTCCTGATTAGCCAGGTCGCCCTGCCCGTGCTGTTGCAACATGCCGTACAGAACGGGATGTGTACGGACAGCATGAGCGGCTTGATAGGTGTCCAGTGTCGCGAGTGTTCGGCGTTCGAGATCTGCGATGGCCTTCAGGCTGATAGTTTGCTCCGCGTTGTTTTGATGATCGAGGAGGTGGTGCATCTGGGTCTGCATGTCGGAGAGGTTGCGGAGCATCTCCGACGCTGTGACGACGGCGGGAATGGTGATCCGCTTATGGCGTTCGACATAGCTATTTACACGAGAGAGATAGAAGAACGATACGCTGAGACTTCCGATGAGCAGGACGAGGATCACGCTGAACGAAAGCGCGAGCTTCGTGCCTATGGAAAGGCGACTGAGCCAACTGGCAGGCATGGCGTAGCCTAGCACAGCGGACTGAATGTGTCAGCCGTGCGGTACGGTGATGGAGCGTTATGGCGCAGGGCGGCGCATGTGGAGAAGCAGCTCTTGGAGTTGTCTCGGTTGCGGTCATTTCAAATGCTGCAACCGGAGATCGTCGAAGTGGGTGACAGCATCGGACTTGGTCCACAGTCCAATCATTCCGTCGTGGAACGTCTTGTCGCAGAGATCGAAGACCTGCTTGTCGTCATAGAAGATCCTCACGCGACAATCTTGATGGGTGACCCGTAGTGTGTGCCACTGCTTCAGGGTAATCGTCTGGTCGAAGTTTTGTAACAGGTGTCGGATTCCATTGACGATCCGGTAAACCCGAATATTCTGCTCCAGCGGATTGGCCCTCGTCAGGTAGTAGTTTCGATCATCCGTTGCCCGCCAGATCAGGCCGCCTCCCATGTCTGCCTGTCCCTGGATCGGCAAGAACGATACTTCAAGATTGAGATCAGAGGCGATGACTTCCTTGAGCAGCACCACTTTGTAGGCATGTTCTGCTCCCTTGGCCATGAGCTGGGCGATTACATGTGGGAGACTCTTGGCTCGATCAGTCGCGAGGACTTGCCAATCGCCTGCAGGCCTTCCATCAAACAAAGTTCCGATTGAGAATTCGCTGGGAAGGGTGCCTGGCTGTTCACGATCAAAGTTCCACACAAGTGCGGGTGAGACGGTCTCTGCCTGGGCGACCACCGCGCCGATGATCAACTGAAGTGAGGCTATGAAACTCACGACAATCAGCGTCGACGGATTCATATACGTTATTTCCAGGTTACTTCATCCCAACAGAGGTGGACAAACGTTTCAAATGGGGGAAAGTTATTCGCGTTTTGCTCTTTCGACCGGACCCAGAGATCGATTTCCATCGCGGCCGGGTCAGTCTCACCTCCAGGCAGAGTTCGCTTCACGGGATAGTGAACCTCATGGGTTTTTGGGTCGCGGGATCGCTCCATGACCATGAAATGAGCATCGTAGTCCTTGTAGAGCACCTGATCGTTCTTGTGCATCGTGGCTTTGCCCCATCCACCGAGATGCAGCCAGGTTTTCGGATACAGCGGATCGCCATTTCCGGAGTCACCATGTTCATAGATTCTTGTCGCAATGCCTCCGTCCTGGAACGGAGCCTTCGCGGCAAACCGATCAAAGACGATTCGATAGCGGTCGGCGCCCTCGACAAATTCAGCGATGACCTGTCCGCTGTTCGTGAGTTCGTTCACCTGGATGTCGATGGAGCCCTGCACTGATATCAGGTGTTTGCCGGCATAGTCGAGGTGGTCCCACGGTGCGCGATCATTCACGCTTCCGATCAGCGTAGTTCTCTGCCCGGAAAGGTGGAATTGTCCACTGTAGTGTGGATGCTCTGTGGCCCTGAAGATGCGCGTGCCTTCATCCCCTTTCGGAGTGCCGAACTGGTCTGCCGCAGCAGCATATGTCGCTGTGAGCATCAAGGTGAGCAATGAAGATCCGAACAACCGCGCAGGGATGCTACTCCATCGAATATGCATAGCAGTCCTCCTTCGAGTGAGAACGTAGTATTCCGCCAAGAGGGTGTTGTTGAGTTTAGCAGGATGCTGAAAAGGTCCGCCAGCAGAAGAAGACCGTAATTTGATTTGTCTCGTTTGTTTGTTAAACAGGACCAACTCGATGAACCAGCCAAACCAGATAACCAGCCAGACCGGGCTTGCCCCAGATGTGCCGGCCATTGAAATTCTTTTGTGTTGAAATGGTTTTTCCGCAGCCTGTTGTGGAGTCTGTGCCAGGAAACGTGTGAATCCAATAGGGCAGGGTTGATCTGTCCATGAATGAGTGGAGCAAGTAGTTCTGGTTAATCCATGATGATGGTCCTGCTCGTTCTCGCGTGATGGGCTATCGCATGGTAATCTTCCCGCTCTTGTCCCACATCCAAAAGACGGAAATATTTGGATAGGTGGAGTTGGTGGCATTCTGGCCTGCAACGGTAAACAGACAGCCGACGGCGACCAACCAGTTTTGAGAAAAGTTCCATTGAACCGCCGGCTCCACACCGATGATCGAAAAGCCGTTTCTCTGTCCTGCGTTGATGTCGTGTCCGTCTGCCCGCCAGGTGAGCCCGTGCAAGGTACTGAGTTCGATGTTGTACCCGAACCCGTTCTTGTCATTGAGTATGTGTTCGAAAATCAAGCGCGTGTTGACGATGTCGCCGGTGTAGGTGTTCTGTCCGCCATTCTCTCCGGGCGCGGCGTAGGTATAGAACACGGCTGCGCTGATGCGAATGGGTTCGAGGTTCTTTCGCGTCATGAGTCCTTGCGTCAGCCCGTATTCGCCAAATCGCGTACTGGGAAGCCGTCCGAGGGGCGTGAACCCACCGGGTGGCTTCTCTGCATCGGCCCAGCGGCTGGTGGGTAGCACAAGTTGCGTGTAATGGGTAAGGGAAGGGCGCCAGCTTTCAGGGTCTTGAATGATTGGCCGGTATTTCATGATGAGCGAGGTGTCGCCTAAGCCGGTCGAACTCGTGTTCTGCCCGTTTTGGGTGGCCCAGAACGAATTCATCGAAAATGCGGCACCCAATTCGATGTGATTGGTCAGTCCGTAGGCGGCATTGACGGAGGGCGACACCTGGTAAAGATGGACCGGTCCGTTTTTGCTGTCGGTCGGGCCGCTGAGGTGATTGGCGAAGCTGCTCTCTCCGATTTGTGAGAAAATGAATTCTCGGATTGAAAGTTGCCCCTTCGGCTGTATGTCGACCGCCTGGAGAAGAACAGGACCGTGGGACAGGGGGTTCCAACTCTGGCGATACTTCTTGATCTCCTCATCTGTCGGAACCCAATCCAGTGCTGAGGATGGAGAGGGAACCGCGGTAGCTGTCAGAAGAAAGAGGACGAGCAAACTCAGGAAGGTCTTTTGATAGTGAAACCATTGGATTTGTGCGAGCATCATTTTAATTCCTATTATTCCGGTCATGATTAATGAATCATAAGTTAAACTAATTCAATCTATATTGTCAACAATAAATTATAATGCATGCTTTTGTGAGCAATATTTTTATGAGTTTGGAGAATTCGATTAGAGATCATCAATAAAAATGCGGCATTATTTAATTGATAAGAGACTGTATACTTGAAAAATAGCAAGTATACATGCTAATGATTGACTCACTATGGGACAGGCTCACCGAGCGGAATCGGCCGAACATTTCCAGAATCATTTAAAACATATTCGCGTTACCCAAGGTCTTTCACAGGGTGAACTTGCCGGAAAATCCGGGATCACCAGGCAGGCCGTCTCAGCAATCGAGTCTCATCTCTATTTGCCTACCACAGCAGTGGCGCTTCGACTGGCTGCTGTATTGGGCTGTCGCGTGGAAGATCTCTTTAGTCTTGCGGAGCAGCACGATGTCATTGAAGGGAAACTGATCGGGAGTTTTCCCCAGCGCGATGAGAAGATCTCGACGGTTCGTGTGAAGGTAGCCAGGGTAGGGACTCGTATGGTCGTACGGCCCGTCACGGAGTTGGGCGGGATGCTTTCGTATACGGTGCCTGCCGATGGCTATGCGATGGATGTGCATGGGCAGGCATCGGGTGCGATGGTGCGAGTAAACCTTTCGCGCGATCGCCACGCGATTGAACAGGAAATTTCTGTCGCTGGTTGTGATCCGGCGATCTTTCTGGTCGGCGCGCATTTGCGTCAACGGAAGGATCAGACATCCGTCGTGGGTTGGACAATGGGGAGTATGGCGGCGCTTCGGGCATTGCAGCAAGGAGAAGTCCATGTCGCAGGTCTGCATCTCTTTGACCCGACGACCGGGGAATCAAACCTACCGTTCCTCCGGCGCACGCTAAGAGGTTCGAATTATGAAGTCGTCACGTTTGCGACCTGGGAAGAGGGCTTGCTCGTTCGAGCAGGCAATCCCAAGTCTATCCGCGCGGTCAGCGACGTAGCCGATCTTAACGTCACACTTGTGAATCGAGAAGAGGGAGCTGGGGCTAGACTGTTGCTGGATCAGCGGTTGCGCACAGCGGGGATCGATCTGAATCACATACGCGGATACGAGAAGACGGTGTCGTCTCACTTCGACGTGGCTAGGGCCATTGCAAGTCATCAGGCTGACGTCGGGATCGGGATTCGGTCTGCAGCACAACTCTTTGGCCTCGATTTTGTGCCGCTTCAAGCAGCTCGATATGACCTCGTGGTCCCCAAAGCCTATTTGAAGTCCCATCCGACGCTCGCCAATCTGTTTGATACCATCGCCAGTCACTCGTTTCGAGCAGAGATCAAGGCGCTCGGGGGCTATGACACGAAGGATACCGGCAAGCTGCAAACTTTGTAGATGAACCGAGAGTTACAGAGGTTCGTGCTCAGGGCATCTATGCAAAATTTCATAAGAATGACCGTGTTGATCGTCGCTGTTCTGATAGCCAGAGGAGTCGGTTCCGCCTCAGCGAGCGAGCCGCTGGTGATTGCGACCTCGCCTAGTTTGGCCATTCCCTTGGAAGCATTAAGTCGAGCGTTTGAAGCGTCCCACCAGAATGTGAAGATACGACTGTACTTCGATTCAGGTCTGGACCTGCGGCGTACCATTGCATCCATGGAGAATAATTCTACGGGACAATACTTCATCGGCTTGGGCCCCATTCACATCATTGCACCGGGCGGCGATGAGCTGATCACTCGCTTGGAACAGAAATATTATGTGCTCCCACAGACGCGTCGGCCGTATGCCACTGCCTCATTGGTGTTGGTCGTGCCTGAATCGCTCGTCGATGCGCCGTCGTCGTTTGAGGCGCTTGCCCAGGATACGCGGATGCGAGTGGCCGTCGCAGATCCGATGCTGACCGAGGTCGGGCAAAAGACAAGCGAACTCTTGAAGGTCTTGGGGATCGCGGAGGAACTGAAAGGCCGGTTGGATGTGGCGATGGATGCGCATGGGGTTTTGGATCACATGCTCAATGGACAAGCGGATGTCGGCATCATCTTTGGCCCAGATGCTTATGACAAGCGGGAGCGAGTTCGCGTCGTAGCGATCGCGCCTGAACAGGCCATCCGTCCGATCATCCATTCTCTGGCGATGGAACGGTACTGTCCCAATCGCCTGCTCTGTGAAGAGTTCCTGACGTTTTCCCAATCACCAGAGGCCCAAAGCATCCTGAAAGGATTGGGTTATGGGTTGCCCAGGCCAAGAAAGTGAGCAGCGATATATTTTTTTATCCATGTGTCAAGTATACAAGTCATTAGTGCTTGTATTATGGAGTACGCAAATCGGTAGGAGGTTTGTCATGTCGCAAGCGAATGTGGTGCGGTCAGCAACCCTATTGTTTGCCGTTCTCGGGTTGATTGGGCTGGGCTGTGCACGGATTCCCTACACGACGACGATGGTGCATGAGGATCAACGAGTCGTCGTCATGCTGCAACGGGAAATCACGCCGGCAGGATATACGCATCCGATTCAGATTACCCAGCAACAGGTGGCGGCCATACTCCGCGGCTTTTCGCTGCGCGAGCAACAGCGCCTGCCGCTTCGATGGCATGCCGAAGAGACTCCTCCGAAGAAGATCTTTCGCGAAGACGAATTAGAGATACTAGCTCCGCATCTTGCCGATGCGCTGCAGAAGGTGGGGCCTGAGGAACGGGTCTACTTCGAACTGTTCGCTTCCGGTATGAACCCGCAGTACCGACTCGATGTCACCGGCGGGTGGATGGCGGTGCACGATGAACTACTCCATCTGACAATCGATTACTTTCATGTTCAGCAGCCGGTCAGAAAGTCCGATCCCTACGATTACAAATATCCAACGCCTTGGACCCCTGAGAACGTTTACTTCCTGTATTTCGAGCCGGGTCGATTTTATCTGGACGACCCTAAGACCGGCTGGCGAGGAGTCGACTTTCTGAAGTTCCTCAAAACTGCCCCGTCGCCCTAATCGGCCATTCGAATCAGCATCCGTTCGTGAGGCTCATTCTTTACACCCATAACGTATTGGTGGAGAGGGATATATGAAGGGTCGTGGCATGTGGAAGGCATTCATGTTCATGTGGGTATCATCCGTCATCCGAATTGCTGCATCGTGCTGGAACATAGGATTCGCTCTGTGCTTGGCCTGTGCGGTATGGTTCGGTCCACAGATGGTTTTCGCCGCTGATGCTGGGAAATTGGTGGAGAAGGACGGGAAGTATGTTTTTGTCGAGAGCATGGACCCGGCGACCAAACTGCTCCTGGAGCGAGCCGTCAAACAGGGCACCATCACGCAGGAAGAATACGATGCGGTCGTCAGAGCGTCGCAGGAGCGAACCTATCTGCTCCAGCCGAGTTTTAAGGCCTGGTACGATCGTGGGTTTAACTTTTCCATGAATGATAACGCCTTCTTGTTAAAAATCCGCGGCCGCTTTGCGACCCGCTTTACGCAGCGCTTGAGAAATGATGCCTGGCGCACGACAGGAGACTCCAAAGATTTTCCAGAACTGCTGGGCGTCTTCGGTGATTACAGGGCCAATCGCACTACCAATGATGCCTCAACGTTCAATTTGAGAACCGCGCGACTCTACTTCATGGGACATCTCTTCAGCCCTGACCTGAAATACTATGTTCAAATCGCCGGTGAGACGGCAGAGAATGCGCAGGCGCCGGGCGCCATATCGATGCTCGATGCGAACGTGACGAGCACCCATATCCCCTGGTTGAATGTGCAACTTGGCCAGTACAAGGTCTATTTCAATCGGTCGCAGATTAATTCGACGGCGGCGATGCAGTTTGCCGGTCGCTCCCTTGCGATGGATGCGTTTACGGCAAACGGGCTGAACCGCCGAGATGTCGGTATCACGATCATGAATGATGATGAGGTGTACCCGGTCAATTATTATTTCGGCGTCTTCAATGGCGAGGGTCCTCTAGTGAACCGGTTTGCTCAATTCGGCAGCGAAGAGGCCACGGTGGGGTGTCCGGGAGGTGCAACCTCTGGGAATCCGTATCCCTCTCCGGCGGGCTGCCCGGCGAATAACCGGAATCTCAACGCCAACCTCCGAACCGCCATCAACCAACTCATGTATACAGCGCGGTTGCAGTGGAATATCTTGGGCCGGCCAGGGTATGGCGAAGGCGATATTGCCTACTCAGAGTCTCCACAAATGGTGGTCGGGGGAGGCTATGCTTACAATCCTGGGCTTAATACCAGCACGAATAACAGTTTTGTCGGCATCGATCTGGCGAATTTGAACCTCAGGCGATCGTTGGCCGTGACTGGAAATGGGAGAATTCTTGGGCAGGGGGTCGTCGACTTTTCCACCTGGACATTGGATTATGTCCTCAAATATCGGGGTTTCTCCTTGCAAGCCGAATACTGGTTCAGGAATATAACCCGACATGACAAGGGGCTCCCATGTTTACAGACGGCTGTACAAGGGGGGCCTTGTACGGCATTTGCTCCCGGGCTGTTTGGTAATTCAACCGGCTTTGCTGTGCAATCAGGCTACTATTTGATTCCGAGAAAATTGGAGGTGGCTGCGCGGTATTCATACTGGGATCCTGATACCCACTCAGCTAGCGATCTGATCAAGGAAGTGGACGTTTCTCTCAACTGGTTTCTGAGCGGAACCTATGACCACCAGATCATGCTTACCTATAGCAATATAGCAATGGGGCAAGGCGGGTTCGCGATCGGTCGAAGCGCTCCGTTGCCGGCTGTCGGCACCAGCTTTCCATCCGGTACGGTGCCGTTAGATGTCAATGCCGCAACGTTGATTGAAAATGTTGTCCGTGTCCAGTATCAAATTTTCTTCTAACGCAATGAGGCTGACCCATGATGGAAGATGGGATGCGGTGGGTTCCAGACTTTTGCAGCAATGTGAAAAGAGACCACATGATCGAAGGGGCGTATGCTTGTGCGGAAAACGCCGCGATCAATCGGATCATGGGGGTCGTTCAATCTCACCCTGTGGGGCTTATCCGAGCCGGTGTCCGAATCAAAATCATGGAGCGAACGGATTTGCGTGTGAAGTGGTCGATCGAAGATGAGCGGTGTGTTGTCGTTGGACAAGATGTGGTCGCCACGATTCCTGCTGAAGCCGTTCGGTTAGAGGCCGGGATATTTCGTCGGAGCAAACAGCGGTGGAATCGCTAGATCGGACGCATTGTCTTGGTGGGGTCCAGCTACAGCGGGACTGTCTTCACCGTAAAGATTCACGGCGAGGGCGTGACGCTCAAGGCCTACGGTCCTGTAATCGGGGCTCGGCAGCCGAGTAAAGTGTGGGATGTGGTCAATGTGGTCGTGGATCCACAGAGTGTTGATCTCTCGATCGTGAAGAGAAAACCCTAGTGTCATGGAGGCTATCATGTGTTGGGATGATAGGGATGACGAGTCGGAGGATAGGACGTACCCGAGAGGAGGAGTTGTGCCCATGACAGGGCTGACACATCATATGCGGTCATTATATTACTCTGGCTGGGTTGCATTGCTCGTGTTCCTCGTAGTCGTGTTCATGCCTCCGACCGGCTCGGCTGCGGCTGAGGACATCACGATTGCGGCAGCGTCAGATTTGAATTTTGCCTTCAAAGAACTCGTGCCTGAGTATGAAAAGACGACCGGCAACCATGTGAAGCTGACGCTTGGATCCTCGGGCAATTTCTACGCACAAATTCAGAATGGCGCGCCGTTCGACCTCTACTTTTCAGCCGACATCGGCTACCCCAAGAAGCTGGAAGAGGCCGGCCTAGTCGTACCGGGATCGCTCTATCCCTATGCCGTCGGGCGGATTGTCTTGTGGACCGGCAATGAGTCGCACCTCGATCTTTCCAAGGGACTGGAGGTTTTGCGTGAACCGACGATCAAAAAGATCGCCATCGCCAATCCAAAGCATGCTCCCTATGGCAGAGCGGCAGTAACCGCAATGGAATACTTCAAGGTCTATGACCAGGTCAAAGACAAGCTCATTTTGGGGGAGAATATTTCGCAAACGGCGCAATTTATTGAATCCGGAGCCTGCGACATTGGAATTGTCGCGTTGTCCTTGGCGATCGCACCAGCGATGAAGGCCGCCGGGAAGTACTGGGAGATTCCGGCGACCGCACACTCGCCTCTGGAACAAGGAGCGGTGATCTTGAAGCAGTCCAAAAATCCAGAAGCCGCGAGACAGTTTCTTGCATTCATCAAAGGCCCCCAGGGACAGGAAATCATGAAGCGCTATGGATTCACGCTACCCAGTTAAGCCATGGACGAAGGTGATTGGGTTAGCCGTGCTGGTTATCAGCGTCGGCTGTTCCCAAGCGGTTCAGCTGACACACGAAACGGAGCAGGGCGGTATTGTGACCTACCTGTTCAAGGAAGACCGGGGCGGCCCGATGGGATCGCCATATCGTATGGACGCCTTGAAGCTCATCGAGGGAAAATGTCCCTCTGGCTATACCGTCCTCAAAGACGGGGAAGTGCAGGGCTACGGCAGTATGTCCGGCATGGAAGGAACGGAAGGGGAAGTCAGCGGACAGCGCTGGGGGATTAAGTTTCGATGCAAGTAGCGGGGAGAAGCATGCACAGACTTGTTTGTCAAACAAGCGCAATCATACTCCTGATTGCGATAACGGTTGCGTCGGCTGAAGACGTGCCGCAGGCACAGCATCATCAGACCGATTCGGCTTCTCAGGAACGACCCTGCACAGCGGCGATTCAGGACTCAGACTTTTCTGGGGGATTTGAAAGCGTGCAGGTTGAAACGTCCGATATCACACGTTATGAGCAATTCTTTGAAGCCATCTTGCACGCGTCGGTTGTCCAGCGCCTGGATCATCCCCAAGTAGACAATCTTCGTGGCTATTGTTACCGAGGTGTCTTGATCGTGGTTCGGCAGGATTTGCGAACGCCGCGTCCGACCGGCTGGGTGCAAATCAATTTTACGGTGTCGGACGTCACCGCAGTCCAGGCAGAAGTGGAAGGTTCATACCGAGCATCCTTGCTCTCGCAACAGGCCGAAGAAGAGCGTACGAAGATCGTTCGGTTTCAATTGAAGCCTGAGGTGAGTCGAGGACATCGTAAGGTGATTCGATTTGAGG
>JACQEY010000224.1 GCA_016200355.1 Nitrospirota bacterium | reverse complement strand
CGCACGCGCCTTCTTTTGCCCCATCTCCCCTCCCCGTGGCATTGATGCGGCCGTTATCCCTGGCATTGACACGCAAGTCGGTTCCGATGTTTCAATCTGGCCTGGAGTCACCCTGGGGGATCGAGTCACGATTGGCGCGCGAGTGATACTCTATCCTGGCGTCTTTATCGGCAATGATTCAACGATCGGAGACGACACGTTACTGTACCCGAATGTCGTCGTCAGGGAAGGCTGTACGATCGGAGCGCGGGTGATCATTCATAGTGGCACAGTGATCGGAAGCGACGGGTTTGGCTATGTGCAGGACCAGGGACGGCATTACAAGATTCCCCAACTCGGCGGAGTCACGATCGAGGATGACGTCGAGCTCGGGGCGAATGTCACGGTTGATCGCGCCACACTTGGCCAAACAGTCATCCAACAAGGTACCAAGGTCGATAATCTGGTCCAGATCGCCCATAATGTGACGATCGGCGCCCATTCAATTCTGGTGGCACAGGTTGGGATCGCCGGTAGTACTCACGTGGGCCATCACGTCATGATCGGTGGACAGGCAGGGCTGGCAGACCACATCGTCATCGGAGATCAGGTCATGATTGCCGCTCGCGCAGGTGTCAACCGCAGTCTTGAACCTAATCAGATCGTTTCAGGGGCTCCCGTGATGCCGCATGAAGTGTGGGTGAAAGCCCAAGCCGTCATTCCACGGCTCCCTGAACTCAGACAAGCCATACGCACATTGGAAGAGCGGATGAAGAAACTTGAAGCATCGCTCTCGGCTCCTCAAACCTTTAAGAAAAATGCCACGAAAAGGAACCGTAAAACGTGAGGCATAAGGGGCGAGGCGAGTTCAACCTGCTGAGACGCGAGTGCTGAGACATGATGACCGGATGAACCAAACAACCTAAACTAAACAAACCAAATCAACCAAACCAGATTAGTCCACCACTCCACGCCAACAAAACAACTTGGCCCAGTAGAATCCAGCCCAGGGCATCAACGCAGCAGGAAACATGTTGAGATCGCCATACATGAATGCTGCGCCTGATGCGCCAAAGATCAGGGCCGCTCCGGCAACAGAAATCGCGGTGACAAAGCCACGCCCAGGATGCTCGATCGTCGGCGCATCCAACTCGGTCTTGGCCTTGGCCTTCCTGCTACGTTGAGCCACAGCCGTACGCATCTTTGCCGCATACACTTCGGGAAATGTCTTAAAGAGATAGCGATGATAGCGCGCCTGCGCAAAGCCACAGGATGCACCGACGGCCAGCAACACTGTGCTGGCGAGAAACGTCACCCAGCTGTAAGTATGATTCACCAGCAGCTGATAGCCGAGCGACCCCACCCCGCCGACCATGCAGATGAGTCCGATTGTCCCGGCAGGGAAGAGGATATGGGACCGGACATAGTAGCGAGCTTGCTCATCAATTTTCTCCGGCCGCAACACCGTCACAAGTTTCGGCATCGATGCGTTCTCCTAGCACATTGTCTGTCTTCTCTTGTCTTCGACAAGAGAAGACAGACAAGACGGTGGCATCATACCATCGTTCCACCGCTTGTTACATGGACGAGAATAAGAGATTGGGCGTCTCTGGCGGATCTGATTTTCCGTTGTCGCATACCCCATAGATTCCGGCCTTCGTAGCCAAAGTGACTATTTCGGCGAAGTAGACTGCTGCCGAGAGCTTCATTGGACAGGTCGCTCAATCCCTCTGATTGGATGAGAGATTGTGGATGACCGACGAGCAGCGGTAGACGGCATACCCAATTTTCATATCATGGGCACTCATCTGCTCATTCCATGGTACAAAGACAGGCGTCGGCACCGAAACGCTATGTCTAGACAGGCCTTTGGCCATTATCAGCATGAAGCTCCGCGAAGGGACAGGCGACAGTGGGACGGGAGATCGGCGCCTCCACGCTCAGTGTCCACAAAAGGTGTGCATGGTTTGTGGATAATCATGTGGATGAGCGACCAAAACCATGCCCTACCACAGCACCTCACACATTGCCCATTTGGTAGGCAAGGCAATCCGTGCAATTTCAGTAAGATGCACTTTATAACCGGAACTCGTATGGAACAGAGGCAAGGTTCCACACGATCAGAAAGATTCTCTACGATCTTGGCGTACAGAAGTGTGCCGGGTGCCAGGGCCAAGTTCACGCGAGACTCGCGCGAACAGCGGGGAGCGGGACAAGCGAGACGAGGAGAGTTTGAGGTTCGAAGTTCGAGGTTTCTGGAATTTCGAGTTGCGTCTGTCGCGTTAGGCCTGCCCGTCGCGCGGGTGAGAAGTCTGCAAGATATCACTAATAGCCGATCGTTCAACGCGCCCAATATTGCCCCACTGCTCCGCCATCGGAATCAAGGCATGTATCCTAGTCTCGACGGTTCCCAGCCGCTGCGCCAAGGTCGATGTTTTTCGATAGGCCGCGACCATGAGAAAGGATCGCAACCCTTGCAAAAACATCGTGATCATCGTTGCCTGTACCTGGTTGGCCTGATCATAGAGGGCCTCAACCTGTTCGAGAATTGGATCGAGCTGCGATGCCGTCACGAAATCTGTCGCCCCGCTCGCTCGCAAATTTGCAAGAGTAGAACTGATGATCGGAACCCGCAGGCGAACTTCTTGAAGAAACTCTTCGTCAAGTCGATCAAGGTCCGTTAAGATGCGCCCAACGGTGGCGACATCAAGGTGATCGGCTTCTCGATCGGCTCGCTGAATCACCGCCTCCAACACATCGCGGGCCGGCTGTATCGACCGAGCACGAGCTTGCTGCAAGTCGCGAAGGGCATGAATGAGCTGGCCGCTGGAGTTCACGGTAAGCGGAGCCTGCAACTGGGAAACATCGGGTAACTCAGTCACGATGGCAGGAAGGACCTGCACGGATTCACTCACCGTTTCCACAGGAACGTCATCATGCCCAGCGTCTTCGTTCTCCTGATCTCCTGCTAAGCGACACACCGCCAGACTGATCCGATCCAAGCCCTCCTGAAGCGACTGGATTGCAGCTGTCATCGCACGTGGTTCTTGTCGCCCCACATCGTAGAGAATAGGAAGTAGGCTCGAGGCCATCTGTTCGATGGTCTGAAGTTGCACCGTCGACGCAGATTTGGCGAGATTGGTAATGCCTTGCAAGAGAATCCCGTAGAGCTTCGAACGCACCGTTCCGTTAGCCTCTATCGCAAGCTGTCTCACCGCCATCTGAATTTGCGCCAGCCATTCGTGTGCTTCGAGGGCGAACAACCCAATCACTTCCTTTTCGAAGCTGGCATCCGCAAGATCCTGCGCGGGAGGCCGATCAATCCATCGATCCTCTCCCGACAGCGACGCAATCCCACCTTCTCGCATTGAAGTCCTGGACTCGACGACCCCTTGAATCGCACACGCTAGCGCGTCCAAACTTTCTAGGAGAGACGTGAACTGATCGGATGCCGAAGGGACGACATCAGCTGTCTTGGCTTGTGTCCCATTTGCCGGAGACCATACACGTGCCACGTCAGGAGGCTGCAGTGTTTCGATGACCGACACAAGCGGAGTGAGACTCAGATCGAGCTGCCGTCCCTCCTGGCCATAAGCCGTGTCACCTTCGATCCACACAACCGGGCGAAGGGGATAGCGTGTATTGATGCCCATGACCGACCCGACCTCTCCAGTCGTCAATCGTACCGAAGTACCCAACGGATAGGCCGACAGCTGCTCGACCAAGGCTTTGACGATCTCGCGAGGGAACGCCGTCCGTTCCGCCACAATCAATTCCCGCACCGCTTCGTACGGAAAGAATCGGCGGCGATACCCGCGCGGGCTCACAAGGGCATCGAAAACATCCACCACTCCGATGATTTGAGCAAACTCGCAGATCTGCCGCCCCTTCAACTTGTTCGGATACCCCTGTCCGTTCCACCGCTCATGCGCCTGCCTCACCACTTGTGCTAACCAATCGTATTTCTGACCCGCCTTTCGAATCGTTTGGTAACCGAGTTCAGGATGCTGTTCAATGAGCATGCGCTCATCCTGGGTCAACCGACCCGACTTTGTGATCAGCGACTGCGGCACGGCAAAGAGACCGATGTCGTGCACAAGCCCTGCGAAGGTAAGCCCTTCCAACTCTGTCCCATGATAGCCCAGCCTGGCGCCGACCTTCGTCGCCAAAATTCCAACATTCACAAGATTCGTAATCAACGGAGGGCCTGCGGGGCCACTCATAGCCTGAACGAGCAAATGGTCACTTCTCTCAAGCGCCTTCGCAATCTCCTTCGCCAGGGTAGACAAGGCCTCAAAGTCGAGTTCGTCCTGCCGCTGCACGGCAAGAGCCACGCCCGTCAATTGCTCCTGCGCGATGCGATACCAGTCTGTCGTGCTGTATTCGTTCATGGCCAGAGGACGTCCTCGCGGAATATTCGATCTTTCATCATATGACTTGTCCGACCCGCTGAACAAGCCGATCATCGATCTGTAAGACGTGCTCGATCGCTCCCGCAAAGAGGCATTGATCACAGAGAGCATTGATGAGCCGCCCGATCCCCTTGCTCTGCTCGTATATGGCTGACGTCGCTTCTTTTGTAAACACGTCTGTCCGATCTGTCACGGCTCTCATGCGTGCTGTAATATATGACGTTGTCTCCTCTGCCGTGAAGGGGCCCAGGTGAGCACGAACCGCGATCCGCTGGTTTAACTGCGGAATTCCCGCGACGCGACGACGCAACTCCGGCTGGCCGATCAGCACAACAGTCAACAGAAATCGGTCGTTGAGCTGATAATTCGTCAGTAGCCGAAGCTCTTCAAACCCTTTGACGCTTTCAATCGCTTGCGCTTCATCCACGACCAGCACCGAGCTGATCCCTCGCTGCGCATTCAATTCCAGGCGTTCATTGAGCATCTGCAATCGTCCGGCTTTCGATCGCACGAGCCCGAGTCCGAACTGAGATAACACCTCATCCAGCAATTCGGATGGAGATAACGCGGGATTGGCGACAAGTGCGACATCATACCGAGCAGGCGGCAGTCCGACGATCAGCCGACGACTCAGCAACGTTTTTCCGCACCCGATGTCACCCGTAAGCAGAAGCATGCCTTTGCCGGTCTGGATTCCATAACTCAACCACCTGTGCGCTGCATCATGTTGCGAACAGGGGACATAGAATCGGGGGTCCGGCACATTGTCGAACGGAAGGGCCCGAAATCCCCAATATCCCGTATAGTCAATTTCTCGGTTCATCGTACCGTCATCTTCGGTCGGAAGGTCCGGCTGCATCATAGACCTCGATGGATCTCTATGCTGGATTCTAGGGGCCTGTCCGACAAGGCAATGTCGGACAGGCCCCTAGCCAGAAATCACATGTGGTTGGCAGGGAGTAATTGATCAATTGCGGCACGCTGGACCCGCCCATGCTCCACCCATTGGTGAATGGCACTCCCCATCGCATGCAGGCGCTCCCTCACCGAGTCCACCCGCGCGGCAGCCAGAAGCACTCGACGCTGCGCCACCACAGTCAGCAGACTGTGCAGGCCTGTGAAAAACATCATGGCAGAGTCCGCATTGACCTGCTGCGCTTCTGTGCGCAATTGTGCAACATCTCGAAGGGTGGATTCGAGAGCCATCATGCGCGAGGAGGTCTCGGCACCGTCCGTCTTGAGGCCGCTCAGCTTCTGAAAAATCTCAGGCACCCGCTCGTCAATCGCCTTCAGAAACGACTCTTCCGCCTCAGACGCCCGCGCAAAAGATTCTTGAATGACCGTGGCATCGATACGTTCAACACCGGTCTGAACCTGGCTTTCCATAAGCTCGATCATACTGCGGATCAGGTTGCGCCCGGACCCGACTTCGGAAGGCTGCTTTTGTTGTAATTCCTGAAGCGCTTGTAGAAACTCCCCCGGAGAAAGACTCGCGTCAACCACCTCAGCCGCCGCACCGGTCCCATTCTCTTCAAAGGAGGTGCCCGTCGCACGAGTCAATGCGGCATGGATCTGTCCAAGCTGTTTACAGAGCAAGAGAAAGTCTTGAACGGAGAACACTTTCTGAGGATCCTGCAGAGCCTCGATAAAGGGAATCGCTTCGAAACTGGCATGTTCGACGTCTGAAAGATTGATCGTGGCAGCAGATCCGCCGAGGTTCGTCACTCCGGCAGAAATTGTCCCAATCAGATTGGCATGCCGCTCCGGCGCCGGCCCCTGTTGCAACTCATCCAGGGCGACGTGGATGTTCTGGAGCCATTCGTGTGCTTCCTGAACAAAGAGATCGACCAGCTCTTTCTGAAAATCGTCTGGAGTCTCGGCGGCCATGACATCAGTCCTTCACGACAGTGCCTGCGCACGAGAAGGGGGCGTGCATGATCAGAACCGTCGCTTTCCGCTCCCCAGCTGCGAGGCCAACCCTGCGATCTCGCCAAGTTTGATCGCCAACTCTTCGAACCGCTTAGTGGCTTGTTCAGTCGCTTGCTCAGCGTCAGTTACGCGCTTCGCCAGAAGGCTATTTCTATCTCGTTCCGTCTGAAGCAGTGAGCCGCTTTCCTGGGCCCTCTGCGAAGCGCGCTCAGCTTCGGAAAGACGCACGGCAAGATCGCTGTTTTTTCGTTGTTCGGCAGCAAGCGCTTGCTCTAACACGCGCACTTGTGCGGAGACCTGTTCACTCTCAGCCACACGACGAGTCAAGTCGCTTGTACGCTCTTGCTCCTGCTCAAGCTGTTTCGCCAGGACCTGAGACCGAGTCACCGCCTGTTCCATCTCGGCCATTTGCTCAACCAATTGAGCGGCGGCCTGGCGCTCGGCATGCAGAGTTGCTTCCAGCTCTTGGACACGACTCGCGTCCTTTTGCAACTCCGTGAGACGCGTTGTCTGTTGCACCCTGCCATCCCGTTCTTTCTGAAGATCCGCCTCCAATTCCCGCACACGATCGCCCAGACCCTCCGCCAGGGATGCCTGCTTCTTGGCCTCACCCATTCGCTCGCGTTCGGTCTTGAGTGCAGATTCAAGTTCCTGCACCCGCGCAGTAGCACTGTCGGCCTCTGCGAGTTGCTTCTTTAGCTGGGCAATCTGCTCTCGCTCCCTTGACAATATCGACTCAACTTCCTGAACACGACCCACCTGTCCTTCGAGTAGCGCCACTCGCTGCGCACTGCGTGTTGCGCGATCTCGTTCGACCAACAGTTCTTCTTCCAGCGGCTTCAATCGTGCAACTGCCCGCCGATAGGTTTCTACTTGTTCGTCACTCACAGGCGCGCTTTGAATCGGCTCGATGGAATCAGTCACCTTCTCGATACTCTGCTTAGCAGGCGCGGCAGCGCTTTGCCGCTTGGCCAACAACTCAACCACGCGGTCCCTGAGAGACGTGCCCTGGAACGGCTTTTTCAGCACCCCGTCGGCGTGACAGGATTCAGCCTGTTTCGTCACCTCATCATTGACTATGCCGGAGATCAGGAGCACCGGCGTGTCTGCTAATGCCCTCTGTGCGCGCACGAAGGCGCATACCTCGTAGCCGCTTTTATCCGGCATAATCACATCGGACACGACCAGATCCGGCGTCTCTTTCGTCAAATAGGCCAAAGCCTCTTCGCCGTTCGCAGCAAGAGTGACTCCAAATCCAGCCTCAATCAGCAACCGTTCGGCAACTTTCCTGACCGCGATACTATCGTCGGCAATCAATACTTTCGTCATAGTAGGCGCCTTTCTCCAGAACGCTTAACTTGTGACGGTGCCCCGTGTCGACCGTCCTAATCGCTGTAATGCCACAATCGCGACATCGTTTTCTCCAATCGTGAATGAACCCAGCGATTCGATATCCCCTCTGCCGTTCGGTCGAATCGCCGCCGCATCCACAGTCTCAAGAGACGGCACATCGGCATCGATGCAGATGGCCATCGGCCCGTCGAGATGGTGAGCCACCAAACACAGTAACGGATCTCCCTGAACAGTGAGATTCAGTCTGGCTGCCAAATCGTAGACCGGCATCACATGATTATCCCGCTTCAGCATGGCCTGCACGAACGGAGTTCGGCTCGGTACCGGGATAGTCCCCGTCCAGGGCGACACCCCCCCGACATCCTCGGTCCGTGCGGCCAGCTTTATTCCACCGACGGAAAACACCACCACACTCCACGATCGTTTCGCGCCCTGAGCTTGCTGTAGTCCGCGAGCGCCCCTCAACACGATTCACCGACCGCTGTTGGCGTTACCGCAATCAACGGCTTCGCCTGCCCGATCGGTACAGACACTACGCCGGATGACTCTCCCAGCACCCAGAAAGAATTGAGGATCAACACCAGCTGATCCTGATACAACATCATTCCCCCAAACCAGTTTCGTTCATCGCATTGAAAGTGTGGCGGCAACGGAAACCAGTCTTTCTGTTCTACGTCCGTCAAACCCACAACCTGCTCAACGCGAATCGCACCCTGAGAGTATCCGATTGAGTACAACACCGTCCTCATCTCGAGACCGGACAAGTCGGCGACCACCGAAAGCCGTTGGGCAAGATCCACCTGTTGATAGACGGTCTCCGCTGCAGTCACGGCCTCCTCATGACCGGCCTCTTCTTGCGTGAGAACGCCGCGGACCCCAGCCGCGGGTAGAGCAAAATAGCTGGCCCCCAGACGGACGATCAAGAAACTGGCCGTCTCCACAAGCAAGTTCGTCGAATTCTGACGGCCTCGTAAACTCATAATCGATACACCATGCTCGACTGTCGACGCTAAACTAGTCCAAGGATCTGACGCGAAGCATCCTTATTGGCGCACAGCGGCCTCTCTGCCGATCCAGCGCTCAATTTCCTGGATCAAGGCCCGCTCTTCGACCGGCTTGGCAATATAGGAACTCGCTCCAATGTTGAGTGCCATTTGCCGGTGCTTGTCACCGGCTCGCGTCGTCATGACGATGACCGGTGTCTGCTGCGTTTGCTCCCGGCTGCGCAATCCCTGAATCACTTCAAAGCCATTGAGCTTCGGCATCTCAAGATCGGTAATGATCAGCCGATAGTTCTGCGCGGACGCCTTACGGAGTCCTTCTTCTCCATCCACCGCCGTATGGACATCGTACCCGGCAGATTCCAACATCCGACCCACGAATTTTCTTATACTCAAGGAGTCATCGATCAAGAGAAGCAAACGCTCCGACGCTTTAGGCTCTGGAGCCTCAACATATGGACCCAGTGAGTCCGTCGACGCCGTCGCGTTTGACGACAGCTCCGGCACCACAGCAGTTTGCGCCTCTCGCGCCAGTAGTCGAGCAGGGTCCAGCACAAGAACCACACGCCCCTCCGGATCGATAGTTGCGCCACCGAAGCTGGAACGATCCAACGACTTCAGCGATCCCAATGGTTTAATGACGATTTCCTGGCGACCGAGCAATTCATCGACCATGACGCCGATCATCCCGGCAGCCGTCCGCACGATGACCACCGGTTTCCCGATTTCCACCGCCACCATGCTTCGATTAAGGAGCTGCTGGAGCGGCTGCACTTCAATCGCTTCGTCGCCGATATGCAAGATCGATCGTTCGCCCATTCGTTGATGTGCGCCAGTGGTCAACATAGTGACTTCGCGCACTGCCGTCAGAGGAATCGCGTAGCACTCACTCCCTACCCGCACCATAAGCGCCGTGGCAATCAATAATGTGAGCGGGAGGCTCAAGGTAAACTTCGTCCCTACGCCTCGAATGGATTCGACATTGATGTGGCCGTTCATGCTTTCAATGACACGCTTGACCACATCCAGGCCGACTCCTCGCCCCGCCTGATCACCGATCTGGTCGACCGTCGAGAACCCCGGCATGAAAATAAACTTGATGACTTCGGATTCGGGCATCAAACGGGCCACCTCCTGGCGGATCAGCCCTCGCTCGATCGCCTTGGCGCGGACCTTTTCGACATCGAGCCCTGCCCCATCGTCTTCGACTTCGATCAACACTGAATTCCCGCGATGCGCCGCGTGGAGATAAATCGTGCCGGCCGCTGGTTTTCCCTTCGACACACGAATAGCCGCAGGCTCAATCCCGTGATAGACCGCATTGCGCACGAGGTGAATTAACGGATCGACCAACCGCTCCACAACGCCCGTATCAACGTCGGTATGTTCACCGGACGTGACCAACGTGACCTCTTTCCCCGTCGCACGCGCCATCTCGCGTGTGGCGCGGCGAAATCGTGTGAACGGCGTGCCGATCGGCACCATGCGGGCTCGAGCGATTTCATCCCGCATACCAAGAGTCAGCTGCGCCAAGTGACTCATGTCTTCATGAGAACGGCGAATCGATCCGCTCAACTGTGTCATTGATTCTGAAATATCCGCCGTGACTTCGCTGATGCGGCGAGCCAAAATATTGAAATCGTCGTACTTGTCGAATTCAAGGTTGCCGAAGTCACTGAGACCGGTAAATCCTTGAGCCTGGACGGTTGCTGGATCAGAGGAAGCGGTCGGAAGTGTAAACGTATGTTTTTCCTCGAACGAATGGACCGATTCAACCAGCCGCCCTTTGTAGGCCAATACTTGCTGAGAAAGTTGCTCCAGCATATGCAGCCGCTGCTCAAGCCGCCCTCGACCGATGACAAGCTCACCGACCAAATTCAACAGGCGTTCCAGCCGATCGCGGCTGACGCGGATGACTTCGCGATCTTCTACAGCTTTACCATCCGCTGCTTTACCTTCCGCCACATTGGCAGGCTCGACTTCTTCTTGATTACGTGGTTCTTGATCCACCGACATATCGGCGCGATGGACGTCTGAACCAGACTCCACTACCTGATTCGCCATCGGCTGATCCAGCTGTTTGAGTTCTTGCATCGCGGCAGCAAACCGCTGGCGCAGCACCTCAAGGGACGTGGGATCTCGCCGCATTAACAGACGCACCACATCGACCGACCGCAACAGCACGTCCGTATG
>JACQEY010000218.1 GCA_016200355.1 Nitrospirota bacterium | reverse complement strand
GGCTAGAGAGACTCAGTGAGCGGGGGTAGGTTCTCGGTCAGCTTTACCTCGCCCATCGGAGACCGATCATGAAAAAGACAATAACCAAGTCCAGTGGCAATGTTTTTGTTGACCTTGGCTTCGATCCGGCCGAGGCTACCGTGCTCCAAATGCGGGCGAATTTGATGAGCGACCTTCGCCTCTACATCGAGAAGCACAAGCTCACTCAATCTGATGCAGCCAAGCGCCTCAGCATTGCACGATCCCGCGTCTCTGACATCGTGCGTGGCAAAGGGGACAAGTTCAGCCTTGAAATGCTGATCACGCTTGAAGCGCGGATTGGGCGCACAGTTCGCGTAGAATTCGCGGCATAATGTTTCCCTGAGATTGCATCTGACATCAACAGGCTTCGAAGCAGCAGGGAATCCCAGGTGCCAAGTCAAGCAACGACCCCGAATGGGCGACGGTTCAGGAACTGCTCGGCCACAAAGACGTCAAGACCACGATGCTGTACACCATGTGCTCAATCGTGGCCAGCGGGGTGTATGGGGGGGGGCCAGCCGACGGCCTGTGGCATCGGTGAAAGGTGCGGGGTCTTATACGGAACTGTAAAAGGCCCCGCGTGAATACGATCCAGAAGCGAACCGCGAAGAAATCACTTGGACTTAGGTCCCAATCCATGCAGGATACCGCAAGGTTCTTATCCAGCGTCGCAAGGCAATTGGCATCTTATACGGAACCAGATAATACATAGTTGGGCAGCTACATACGCTACAGAGGGTGGTTATGCTTGATCTACTTGATCGTAAGCTCAGACAAATGCACGAATCTCTTGGCAATCTTGAGGAGTCTGACCTTTCGTCCATCAAGCCAGAGCAGGTTGCTACCCCACACGGCTACTATTGCAAAGTCGATTTCTCGCAAGGGAAAACAGACGTAGGGTTGGCGAACATCGCTACGCTACTCATCACAAATATCGCCTGCATGAAGGATCACCTGAAAGCGTGGTGCTCGAAGAACAACAAAGTCTTTGAGGGCGACACTCTGATCAACTCCGACAAGAATGTTGCCCTAATTCACGACCTCTGGAGAATCGACAAGCACGCCGAGTTAAACAGCAAACCGAGGTCTGGTCATCATCCGAATATTCAGGGCCTCAATCAGGCGCTAAGCCTTTCCACTGGAACAAGCGCTGGCAGCGAGGCTGTGTTTACATTCGATCCTCGAACGGGTGAGATGAAAACGCAAACGCAAGGCGGTGGCAGCGTTAAGCTCGCAATTACGGCTCAAGTCGTCGATGAACATGGCGCCCTCCTCGGTGAGTTCTCTGATATTTGTGAGAAGGCAACAGCAGCATGGGAGCAGGCGCTTAAACGAGCGGGTGTAGCGATTCCTGCGCGCCAATGATTGAACGGACACATCATTGGCAGAGCCTGAACACGAGCTGCCCAACCCATCATTCCACCGGCGCTGCGCGATAAAGCCGCGCAGCGCCGGTGAATTCAAACGTTAGAGCCCAGGAGAGATCAGGAGCGAAAAAGAGGAACATTCTACTTTTCAGCTGGTTGCGATGAGAGTTTGGCGACAGGCTACGAATAGCTGTCGGTGGTATCAACTCGGCGAGATGGCTAAACGCCATCATATGTGCAGCTAGACGTAAATCTAAATATCAAAAATCCTTCCAATCTCGCTTGTTTCTCCCTCTCGGAACGGCACTCATGATTGGTTCTACTGCGGCCGTCGAACGACCACTGTTTTATCGTGGGGGTTCCGCGAGCAAAGAGGATTGCTGGATGCTACCCCTCATCTTTTTGCTTCGGGCGGCGGCCAATTCAACTCCGCATGTCTGCCACAGTAGTAGCAGGAGAGGCGGTAACGGGCTTTGCGTCGCGGATTCGGCATGGAGGTGAAGGTGATAGGGGTGTCGTCGAAGGGACAAGTGGGTTGATCGTGGAGGAGATGGACTTCAGCCATCATCGTGATCGAGGCGCTGTCCCATGGTGGGGTTGGCTGTTCTTTGCCGGTAATCTGCTCCTTCGCATGACACTGTTTGCATTCGGCTTCATACGTCTTGATACGGGCGAGATGGGGGGTGTGGTCAGTGATATCCATTAGTCCGCCACATCCAGGCGTGGGACAGGTGAGATGTTCATGCTGTAAGGCTTGGACAAACCGATCATGTACCGTCCGTTCTTGTTCTGACTTCATAGCATCTCCTCCGAATCGTTGCTCCAGTCGCATCCATTATATATAGAGCGATTGGACTCCCTCAGCCTTGTTCGCAGGTATTCTTTCTTTTCTCTTCACTCCCCTCCCCAGAGGGTGGCCTGAAGTGCCCTTTGACTGCGCGCATCGAACGATCCTCATCCTTCCAAATGATCCTTCCAAGCTCGCTTGTTTCTCTTCAAGGGGTGGCCTGGTTCGGTTCCCAACTGCGCACGTCGAACGACCACCGTTTCATCGTGGGGGTTCCGTGAGCACGGGGAACCAACCAGGCCACCCCTCATACTCCCCATGCCCCACTGATTTGAATGTTGGCCCCGTTCACATACCGCGCTTCGTCGCTAAGGAGATATCGTACTGCAGCCACAATATCGTCTACCGTTCCGATGTAGCCGGCGGGAATGCGTTTGGTCATGCCGGCTAATTCTTCCGGTGGCGCGCTGCCTGAATCGATGAAGCCGGGAGAAATCGCATTGACGGTAATGCCGTGGGGCGCCAGCAGTTTGGCCAGCGTGCGAGTCAGAATCAAGACGCCTGCTTTGGCGATGTAATGGGCCGTGACGTCCGGCTGGGATATCATTTGATCGGCGTTGGCCATGCTGAAGCTGATGATGCGTCCGGATTTACAAGCCTTCATTCCCGGTGCGACGGCTTGCGCCAGATAGAAAATGGGATGGAGGTTGCCGTCGAACATCTCGTTCCAGCCCTCGACCGTTTCCTCGAACAGATTCACGCGATGGTACGGCCCTGCGCCGTTGATCAGCGCATCGATATGTCCCCACTGTTGTTCGACTTGGGCCACGAGGGCTTTGGCCGCCTGGGGGTCCGACACGTCACAGCGAATCGAGAGCGCACGACCGCCTCGCTTGGTGATCGCATCGGTTGTGGCTTTTGCCGCTGCTTCGCTCGCGCGGTAGCAGATGGCGACTGACCACTGTTGCGCCGCCAGGTCGAGCGCGATTCCCCGTCCGATGCCTTTGGCCCCGCCTGTGATGAGTGCCACTCGCTCTGCCATCGATGATCCCTTTCGTGGTTGTGCTGGCCGCCAGCTATCTTATCGAGTTTTGAGCCTGTCCGCGAGTAGTTGTAAGGCTCCGGCTGTTCGTATGGAGAAGGTCCGGTCTTGCTTGGGTTTCCGGTTGTCCTCGCGGCATTCTGTGATGAGCCATTGCAAATCTGCAATGGTATCCACGTCGCGCCAAGCAGTGGTGATCTCGACAGACAAGCCCAATGCCTTGGCCTTGTGTTGTGTGACGGCAAGAACTTGATCAGTGGACCAGGGCACTCCGGTAAAGAGTTGTTCTGCCGACTTCGTGAGGCCGATGAGGTAGTAGCCGCCATCCAGGGCCGGCCCCAAGACCACGTCCGAGCGGCTCAGCATCGCGAAGGCCTCTTGATACACCGACAGGGGCAAGGTCGGGACATCGGTCCCTACGAGGATCACGTGCTTATAGCCTTTGGCGAATAAGTCGACGCAGGTGTGGTGCAGCCGCTGGCCCAGATCTTCTCCGACTTGATCCAACAGGCGGACGCCATGCCGTTCTTCCATAATTTTGAAAAACACTAGCCCGGAGGAAGGGGCGCAGGCCAGATACCGATGAAAGGGGAGTTGAAGTTTTGCAACAGCGAGTTTGGTCCGTTCCAGCATGTCAAGGACGAAGCTGCCGTGTAGGGTAGCTGCCTCGTCAGGCGTCAGTGGCGGGCAGAGCCGCGTCTTCACCTCGCCAGGGATTGGAGCCTTGGCGAAGATCACCAGCGCGGTCGGGTGAGGAGTGAGGGGTGGGGGGTGAGGCGATGGAGAGGGTGCCAGTCTATTTTTCAAGTTCGTTTCCTTCACCCCTCACTCCTCACCGCTTACGTTTTTATCGGATGACTTTATACCATTGAGCCAAATGTGATGGGTTCACACCAAGCCAATACAGGAAACGTAAGGTCCACATCAAGAGGATTGTCCGCAAGGGGCCTTGCTGTTCCCATCGACGAAAAGAGGTCGTTACGGTCGCGGTGAGAGCTACGGTCGCTCCCGCTCGTTTGAGTCTGCGGGAGAACTCGATATCCTCCATCAACGGCATGTCCGCAAAGCCTCCCATCTGTTCGAAGATGGGACGGCGCACGAACAGGGCCTGATCGCCAGTGGCGAGACCGCTCAGCCTCGATCGCCAGTTCATCATCCTGCTGATGATCGTTCCCCACATCGATGGACGATCGAATCGGACATCGAACCGTCCGCCCACCATCCGTCGATCGGCCAGTGTCGTGTCGATCATCGTTTTGGCATCGCGTGGAAGCTGCGTATCGGCATGGAGAAACAATAAGATTTCTCCGCGACTGGCCTTTGCGCCTTCGTTCATTTGCCGGGCGCGTCCGGGTGGAGCGGTCACCCATTGGACAGGGCTGAGTGCTGAGGACTGAGTGCTCAGTCGGTATGATTCAACGAGTGCGGGCGTGTCATCGGTGCTTCCTCCATCTATGACGATGAGTTCATCGAAGCCGAGCGTGGCGGTGTGCACGAGTGTCGCGATGATTGTCCGTTCTTCGTTCAGTGTGGGGATGATGACGGAAATCGGCATCGCCATCGCCTTGGCACATTAGGTAGGTTTCTTCGGTTCGTTGAACATGAAGTACATGACCACCACCACGGTCCCCCAAAACACGACTTGTTTATGCCAGAAGAGGACTTCCCCACAGTGGAAGAAGACGGCAGCGAGTATGAGTGCGCCCGCGATGATGCTGTAGCGGAGGGTTGTGTTTTCGATGACCGCATTCGACCACACCGCAACTCCACCAAAATAAATCAAGAAAGGAATGAAGTCGATCTCGAATCCTCCGCTGATCGAGAGAAAGATATCAAGGAAGCCGATGAAAATAAGGGCGGTACCCACGATCATCCCGGCGACACGCATATTGTTGTCGCCCCCGGAATCGTCATCTCGCCCGGGGCGTGCCGGCTCGTGTGGTAGTTCTGGCGGCATGGTCAGCTGGTTCCTCGTCGTTCGTCGTTCGACCCAGAGGCTCTCGACGGGTGAAGCGTGAAACGTGAAGCGTGAAACGTCCGAATTTTGAGCGAACGAAGTACGACCTTCTCCTTGCTGGATGTCTGTGTCAGCATCGGGCTAGACCTTGAAATGTTTGCTCAGGGTCAGCCCTTGGCGTTGATAGGAGGATCCGAGAGCCGTGCCATAGAGCTGACTAGGGCGTGCGAGCATCCTGTCGTATACAACCTTAAAAAATGTTTGTCCATCATGGATCAGGAAGGGCACGTCGTGGGGGCGGACCTCCAGCACCACTTGGGTGCCGTGCAGCTCGCCGCGGCCGTACCCAAATCCCGGATCGAAAAACCCGGCATAGTGGGTCCGTAACTCGCCACAGGCTGCTTCGAAGGCGACCATCTCGGCCGCGTAGCCGGCGGGAACGCGTATCCGTTCTTTCGATGCAAGAATGTAAAACTCCTCCGGTTCCAAGAGAAGACTGTCCTGGCGGTGGCGGTACAGAGGTTCCCAAAAATCGAGCGCTGCGTAGTGGCCGATCTTCGACAGGTCGATGACGTGGCTATTTTTCTTCGCCCGATAGCCGATAATGGGCGAGCCGCTTTGGTCGTCCCCCTTCAGATCGATGCGGAGAAACAGGCCACGATCTGTCCTGAGATCGCGGGTGCCCAGTGCGCGCTTCGAGGGGAGGTTGTGGTAGAGCAGGGGCTCTCGCTTGTGGAGTGTTTGAAGCGACCGGTCCGACACAGTGGCGTTGCCACGGACGAAGCGAATTTGATTGAGGGAGTATCCAGTCTTCACCTTGATCGCAAATGAGCGCGGGACGATTTCCAGATAGAGGGGGCCGGAGTAGCCGGCTCGGATTTCATCGAATCCGGTATTGAGATCTGTCACAACGCGGGTAAAGACGTCCAGCCGTCCAGTCGTACTTTTAGGATTGGTCCGCGCCCGAAGGGTCTTGGGTAGCGCCACACGTTCCAACAGCGGCACGAGATAGACGTGGCCTTTTTCGAGAATGGCCCCCTCGGTCAGGTCCATCTCGTACATCACGAGGTCGGACTGGTAGAAGTCCAGGACGTTGAGTCGGCTCGTGATCTCGGACAGCTCCGGCAGAAAGCTGCTGATCAACCGATAGGCCTTGCGTCCGAGCCGCAGATCGAGGCTGGCCGGCTGGATCTGCCGGTCTTCGATCGGCACGTCGGCGTGGATGGCGCCGCTTTCGATCAGCTGCGTAATCTGTTGGTAGGGCAAAATGCCCTGGGTGGCGCCGGTGCTCACAGGTCGTCGTGCGCTCCATTACTGCACGATTCCAGCGCAGTTGCTGCGCTGACCATCGGCAATTCCCGCGCAGATCCTTGCGGCGGTTGCGGATAGTGGAACGCCTTGTTCTCATAGTTTTTCAAGAGGACCCCTTCGGCATCCATGTGCACCATATAGTCGCCGGGAAGCAAGGGGATCTTGCCGCCTCCGCCCGGCGCATCGATCACGAAGTGCGGGACCGCCATCCCGCTGGTGTGGCCCTGCAAAGACTTAATAATGTTCAGCCCCGTTTCGACCGTGGTGCGGAAGTGATTCGTACCCTTGGTTAGGTCCGCTTGGTAGAGATAATAGGGTTTGATGCGGGCGAGCAGAAGCTGATGCATCAATCGTTTCATGACGTCCGGATTGTCATTAACGCCTTTGAGCAGCACGGTTTGCGCGCCGAGCGGCACGCCGGCGTCGGCCAACATCCCGCAGGCCTTTTTGACTTCCGGGGTCAGCTCATCCGGGTGATTGAAGTGCAGGTTCATATAGATCGGATGGTATTTCTTCACGATCGCGCAGAGTTCGAAAGAATGACGTCGCGCACTTCCGTATGCTCGCGCAGGTAGGCGATTGCTTGGTCGAGTTCACCCTTCTTGAGGAATCCCGGTTTCCCGACCAGCCGTTTTCTCGTGCAGAATCGGCAATAGATCGGGCACTGATTCGTCACCATCAATAGGACACGATCTGGATAGCGATGGACAAGATGCGGGACCGGACTCATGAGGTCTTCTTCGAGCGGATCGTCTTCTGCTTCGAAGTCGTCCATCTCGGCGATGTCCGGGACTACCTGTTTCCAAATGGCATCGCCCTTTTCTTTGATCGTCGCCATGACCGTGGGGGTAATGCGCATCGGATAGTCGCCCACGATGGCTTCGATTTCTTTCGCATCGACACCGAGCCGGTTCGCCAAGTCTTTTGGTTTCACAATACTGTCGGCGAGTATGCGTCTCCATGTTTCCATGCCGGTCTCCTTTACTGTCGAGTGGATCAGCAGGCCTGCGGCAGGATGCTGAAAAAGTCCGCCAGCGGCGTTCTCGCTTCGCTCAGAGGCTCAACGTACCGCAGCGTACGCCTCGCCTCTTCGCTCGCTGCGGCCTTGCTGGACGGCCTTTTTGAGCATCCTGCGAGGCTGTTCCTCTCTTGTTCAAGACTCACCGCCATCGAACAGCGCTGAACCAAAATGGTTTTTCATTAGCCTGTCAGCTGCCGGTGATCCGTTCCTGACCGTATGTCTTATCCAAATGATCGAGGATGTCGCCGGTTTCCGTCAGCACGATGTCTCCATCCTTGAGGACTGGAACATAATATTGGCCTGAGACTTCTTGGACCACTTTGCGCATTGGGCGAAAGTCGGGTACGACCACGTGCTCGTATGCAATATGGAGGTCAGCCAGTTTCCGGCGCACCGCCTCACAGTCGGGACACCAGGTCACATGATAGAGAATTAACGCCATAGTGCTGCGTTCTGAGTGCTGAGTCCTGAGTGTTGAATTCTGAATGACGCCTTCCGAGTCTAAGAATCGAAACACAGCACTCAGCACTCAGCACTCGCGTTTCTTATAACCGCGCACGGCACCATGACTGCGTCTTTCATCCCATGGATTACTTTCTTATCCGCCGGGCAGACGGTGGCCAGGATACCAGCCAGTTCGGTCTTTTCGCCACTCACGAAATAATAGGGCGAGAGCCTGGCCCGGCCGGACATTCGGCTCATCTCACTGGTCACCGGATCGAAGTAGTCGAGTTCATACAGGCGACCTTTGTGAAACTCCTGCAGGATATAGGGTGTTTGAGGAAAGGAGGCCAGGGCCTTGTCGATGGCGCCGGCCCACTCGCTTTGCGGCATATCGTGTCCAACCGATACACCTCGGCTGCCCCAGGCGAGTTCGGAAAATCCCGATGGCTTGATCACGAAGTGCCGTTCTTTCTGAGTTGCCTTAGCCAGATCGTGCCAATCCATCACGGCCCGTCCACCGATCGCCAAACCAGGAATTGTGGCGGATGGAGGGATCGGCGCAGGATCGAGAATCCAGGTACGCGGCATGATGGTGGTTAGGTGGAGGAAGACCTCCCGGCCCAATGCTTGCTCCCAGAAGGGTCGCAAGGCTGGGTGATGGAGGAGGGCAAAGGAGAGCTTTTCTTCCAGTGCCGGCTTGTACGGTGGCGTGACAGCGACCCGGTCTTTCTTAATCGCATGTTGGACGAGGTCGGATTTTGGAATGTTCAAGAGATCGAATAACTCATAGAAGCGGTAAATCAAGGCGACCGGCTGATCCATTCCATCGCGTATGATCCTGAGGCCCTCTTCGGTGAATCGAATGTGACGAGGCTCCACGCAGTAGGCGTCGAGACCGATGGCTCGAAGTCGGGCCGCGAGCCACGTCATTTCAGGCCGATAGTCTTTGGCTTCCTCCGACATCAGAATTGCGACGCATCCGGTATGCTGGGCGAGCTGGCTGTTCACCATGGTTGCAAATCCCCGTACCATCCCCTCAGGGCCTCCCACGAGCGAGAGACCATCACCGGCTCCCTGATCGAGATAGAGTGTCGATAGGCATGCGGTCATACCGATCCCTCCGGGGACTGAGTCGAGTTCGGTGATCACCATGCCGTCCTGGGTGGGGATGATGTCCGGTCGGATGACCGCGGGGAGCTGGTCGCGAAACCGTTTCATCCGGCTGTACGTCAGCAGACCTTCCGGTTTTCCTTGGTCAAGGTATCCCGCGACCCAGGCTGGCTGGAGGCCGCGTACACTGTCGTTATAGAGGCGGTTCAGGGCTCGATAAAAAGAGAGGAGCTGCGGCCCGAGTTGATGGAAAAAATCTAATTGATCTTTCGTGAGAGGGAACGGTGTGACGGCAATGCGCCAGGTCGTCGTGGTTGTGGCCACTTCCGAGGCTGAAGCCTGTCCGGGCAGAGGTGGAAAGAGCCCAGCTTGGCTTAGCTGGGCACGGATGATTGCGCAACGATGTAGGAGGTCGGAGGTAGCCAAGTCAGACAGAGGCGGTATTCGTATCAATGAGAGCCCCTCATTCGAGGCCAAAGAACTGTAACACGGGCCTTAGGACCGTACAAGGGGCGAGAGGAGCGGTGGGAAAAGTGACATGCCTTGGGCACTTCTATGGAAGGGTGCTAGTATAGGCCTCACACCAATTGGAATCCTTTCATGTTCGGACACATCTACTGATGAGCTGGTAGGCGATTCCGTGATACCACCGATTGTACTGCCACAACTCGTGCCGAGCCGCACCTGCCTCCAGTGCGATGTCTGTTGCCGATTCCCGGACCCTGATAGCGCCCTCCGTCCGTATTTTACCGAGAACGAAATCACCTGGGCTCTAGCTGGGAGCGTTGAGGAAACGGCCTTTCCTAATCGGCGGGGGTCACAGGTCATCCTGGTTCCCGAGCCTCACGGAGACGGGTATCTCTGCCCGGCATTCGAAACAGCAACATCAACCTGTCGCATTTATGAGCAGCGTCCGTTCGATTGTCAGCTCTATCCCCTGGCGCTGATGTGGGATGAGCCGCACGAGCAGGTATTGCTGGGGTGGGACACGAAATGCCCGTTCATGCGAGAGGAGATTCCAGCGGAGATTCAGCGTCATGCCGATCGGGTGAGAGCCTTGCTCGATCGACCGGACATCCAAGACCATGTCGTCGCGCATCCTCGTCTCATCGGACGGTTTCAAGAGGACGTGATTGTGCTTGCCCACCTTCCGCGCCTCACCGAAGCCGTGGCCGGTCAGTGGGGGCCTATGCCGCTCCATCGGTTCACGCTGGACGATATTCCGCACATGACGGCGTCGCTGGATCGGTCTGGCTTATGCGGCCCTCAGTCGCTCGCGGCCTATTCGCCGGTCTATCACTACATGTGGAATGGATTACTGGCCTATTGGTGGATGGATCTTCAGGGGGCCTTGTGCCTCTTCGCGCAATCGCCGGACGGCTGGTTCATGCCGCTGCCTCCGATCGGGGCCGGCTCAATCGATGCGCCCCTGTTTGACGCGATGGGGCTGCTACGGCGAAGGAACGGTGACTCGGCAGTCAGCCGAGTTGAGAACGTACCTTCCCAGTTGGTACCGGAGTTGGAGCGGCTGGGCTACCGTGTGACGCCCAAGGAACCGGACTATCTGTATCGCGCGGCGGACCTCGCAGCCTTGGCGGGCGACCGGTATAAATCTCAACGCGCGCTGTGCAATCGATTCGAACGAGAGCAGTCCTTTGAGATGCACTCCTATCAGATGAGCGATCGTCAGGACTGTCGTGCCCTCTTAGGGGATTGGTCGCGGCAGAAGCAAGCGAAAGGGCTGGAATCGTTTGGGGTCATGCTATTGGCCGATGCGTCGTCGGCCCATGAAGTCCTTTGGTCGCAGGCGTCGGTCCTTCGAGTCACGGGGAGGATTGTCAGGACTCACGGCCGGCTGTGTGCCTATACATTCGGCTATTGGTTGACGAGCACGACATTCTGTGTCCTTTTAGAGGTGACGGATCGGACACTTCCAGGTCTGGCGCAGTACCTATTTCGGGAGACCTGCCGGACGGCCTTGGCGGAAGGGGCTGAGTATATCAATGCGATGGACGATGCAGGGTTGCCTGGATTGCGCGCATCGAAACAGGCCTATCATCCCGCCCTGCTGATTCCCAACTTCGTAGCCGTCCCGGCGCGTGAATCATGAAGACCTCAATGGCCTTATCATTTCTTGATCTCCGCCGCTATCGGTGGTTGCCTCATCTCCTGATCGCCATGACCCTTTTCACGGTCCTCGCCAGTATCGGTCTGATTCGGTTCGTCGAATCTCGCCTCGTGGAGGCGACAGGAGGAGAACTTACGCTGGCAGCGGCGGAAGTGGCCGAGAAACTTGACCGGATGCTGTTCGAACGCCAGGGCGATGCCCTCATGATAGCCCGAGCCGTTTCATTGCGCACCTCCGATCCGAAATACCTTTCCGACTATCTGAAGTGGATGAAGACGACATATGCCCCGGTATACCTGTCATTAGCGATCATGGACATCCAAGGTACGGTTGTGGCGGCGACGGAACCTTCGCTGGTAGGGCGTGACTATAGCCGTGCCGCATCGTTTGTCGCTGCGCGTGCGACGCGACGACTCGACATCGCCGATGCCGCGGTACAGGAAGCCGGGGAGAGCAGTGTCGATACCATCGCGTTTACGGCCCCGATTCTCGACTCGCATGACACGTTCCTGGGTGTTGTGACTTTGCAGGTGGGGGTTCCATTTTTGGAGGAAGTGACTACCAGAACTATTCGCTCACTTGAGTCTCGACCAGGAGCAGAAGCGGGGGAGCGAATCGAGTACCAAATGTTGACGAAGCAGGGCAGGGTATTTGTCGACTCAGATCTATCCCGCAAAGAGGCCATCAATCTCAAAGAGCTTGGACTCCCTTCGGTGCTGCTGAGCGAGACCGGTGTGCCGGGGTTTATCGAGGAAGAGCATCTGCAACGGCACGTCCAGGTGGTGACCGGCTACGCGCAGACCAGGGGCTTTGGAGAATTTGCCGGGCTGGGTTGGTCGGTCTTGGTGCGAATGGATCGACAGGACATCCTGGCGCCTATTCATGCTTTCTTATGGAAAGTTGGGATCGCAGGCGGGGCAGTCTGGATTCCCATGCTGGGGTTGTTGTTCTGGGCCACGGCACGATTGCGTGCAGAGCATCGACAGGCGCAACAGGAAAGCGCCTGGGCGAAAGCCGCTGAAGCTGCGTTGCTTCAGAGCCAGGAGCGAAATCGGGCCATCGTCGATACCGCGCTTGACGGGGTGATCACTATCGATTCGACCGGGATTGTGACCGATTGGAATGCGCAGGCCACGGCGATTTTTGGATGGTCCCGCGAGGAAGCGCTGGGACGGGCTCTTACGGAGACTATTATTCCTGAACGGGATCGTCAGGTGTATGAACATGGTATCCGTGAATTCCTTCGGACGGGAGATGGAGCAATCTTGAACCGCCGGATTGAAATTGTCGCTCAACATAGGGACGGGCGGGAGCTTCCCGTTGAACTTGCGGTGTCACCGGCAAAAATAGGGGATGCGTACATCTTCAGTGTCTTTATCAGGGATATCACCGATCGCCGCCGGGCTGAACGGCGTCTCGCCTCTCAGTATGCGGTGACCCGCGTTCTCGCCGAGGCGACGACCCTGGAAGAGGCGGTGCCTAAAATCATTCAGGCCATCGGGGAGGGCCTGGAATGGGATCTGGGTTTGTTCTGGCGGGTGGATAAAGCGACCGGAGTATTGCGCTGTGTTGATCACTGGATGGTGCCGTCCGTGCAGGCCGATCCGTTTACCCTGGACACCTGGAAACGTGTACTGACACGCGGCGAAGATTTACCCGGACGTATTTGGAGCAGCGGCAAGTCGGCTTGGGTGACGGACGTCACGATGGATACTCACTTCACTCGTGGAGCGCTGGCTCGACAAGTTGGGTTTCACGGGGCCGTTGGATTTCCTGTTCTAGAAGGACATGAGATCGAGGGTGTCATCGAACTCTTCAGCCGCCAAGTACGGCAGCCCGATGACGAGTTGTTGAGAATGGTAGAAGACATTGGTCTCAAGATCGGCCAATTTGGCGAGCGGGCTAGAACGGAAGGGGTGTTACGGGAAACTGAGGCGCAATTGCGACAGGCGCAGAAGATGGAGGCGGTGGGGCGATTGGCCGGCGGCATGGCGCACGATTTCAATAATCTCCTCACGGTGATTCGAGGGTACAGCGAGTTGCTCCTAGGCCGCCTGGGGGCCACCGATGATATGCGGAAAGACATGGAGGAGGTGAAGAAGGCGGCGGATCGGGCCTCCGGGCTGACCCGTCAATTGCTGGCGTTCAGCCGCCGTCAGTTCGTCGCGGCGAAAGTCCTCGATCTCAATGCCCTCGTCGCCAATATGGACGGCATGTTGCGGCGTCTCATCGGTGAAGATATCATCGAACTCAGCGCCGAACTCGATGCGTCGACCGGCGCCATCAAGGCAGATCCCGGACAGGTCGAGCAGATTATCATGAACCTGGTGGTCAATGCGCGCGATGCGATGCCCAAGGGCGGGCGACTGACGATTGAAACCACGAATGTGACGATTGGGAAAGAGGCAAGCTTGGATGCCGTGGGGCTGGCGCCGGGATCGTATGTGCTGCTGGCGGTTCGTGATAACGGCCTTGGGATGGATGCTGAGACCCAATCGCATCTGTTCGAGCCGTTCTTCACGACGAAAGAAAAAGGGAAAGGAACGGGGTTGGGACTCTCGACCGTCTATGGCATCGTCAAGCAGAGCGGAGGAAGCATCTTCGTGGAGAGTGCTCCTGATCGGGGCACGACGTTCCGGATCTACTTCCCACGGGTCGAACAAGAGGTATCGGGGCCGACTGGGGCGGCCGAAGCGATCGATCCGGCACGTGGCAGAGAAACGATCCTCTTGGTCGAGGATGAGCCGGCGGTTCGCGGTCTCGTACACGAGACGTTGCGGCTCCATGGCTATACGGTGCTGGAGGCACGCCATGGCATCGAAGCCCTCCTCACCAGTGCAAAACATGTGGGCCCCATCCATCTGTTGTTGACGGATGTCGTCATGCCACAGATGAGCGGGCCTGAAGTTGCGGAGAAGATTCTAACCGTTCGGCCAGAGATTAAAGTGCTCTACATGTCGGGGTATCCGGATCATCCGGTGTTTGACCAAGGAGGTGTCAATCGTCAGACCGGGTTTTTGCCAAAGCCCTTTTCACCCCCCGTGCTGGTGCAAAAAGTGCGCGAAGTTCTGAACGGTGTGAAGGCCGCCTAATCTGGTTGATCTGGTTCGTTTGGTTTGTATTGTTATCTGGTTGTTTCATTCAACCAAGAAACCAAAAAACCAAACAGACCAAATAAACCAGATAGGCCGTATCGCTTGATCTTCAGCCTCGGTTCCGTTTATCGTGGCTGCACCGAACCTGATAAACCAAATAAACGAGACAGACCAGAGAGACACAGTGATGCAGCAAGGACGCGAAGTTGACGTCGGGCACTATCGGATCACGCAGGAACCGTTCTACGCGGAGGTCCGTGGCGAGATCGGTCTGTTTACGATCGCGGCGAACAGCAAGATGCCGGTTATGCTCAAGGGGCCAACCGGGTGCGGCAAAACCCGATTTGTCCAGCATATGGCTTACCGGCTTGGCCGTCCCTTGATTACAGTGGCCTGCCACGAAGATCTTACCGCATCCGATCTCGTCGGGCGGTATCTGCTCAAGGGCCAAGAGACGGTGTGGGTCGATGGGCCGCTGACGCTCGGCGTGAAGCATGGCGCGATCGTCTATTTAGACGAAATTGTCGAGGCGCGAAAGGACACGACGGTTATCATCCATCCCTTGAGCGACGATCGCCGCTTTCTGCCGATTGAAAAGAAAGGCCAGATTCTCGAAGCGGCCGATGACTTCCTCCTGGTGATTTCCTATAACCCCGGGTACCAGAGTGTGCTCAAGGATTTGAAACAAAGCACGAAGCAACGCTTCATGGCAATTGAGTTTGACTATCCGGCACCTGACATCGAAACCACCGTGGTCGAGCGGGAAGCAGGGGTCAGCCGTGATCTTGCGTCCAGCTTGGTGAAGCTCGGTGGAAAGGTGCGGAACCTCAAGAATCATGGTTTGGAAGAAGGCGTCAGTACCAGATTACTGATCTATGCAGGAACGCTCATTCGGCAAGGTGTGGCGACCGACCGAGCTTGCGATGTCGCGATTGCCCGCCCGATCACCGACGATCCCGATATGCAGCGCAGCATCCTGGAATTGGTGAAGGCCATTTTCTAATCCCTTCGCGGTGGGCTCCCTCACGGATGAACTCGCTGATCGTGCAGGACACCAAAGACGGAGCGATCCTGACTGTTCACGTCCAACCGAAGGCCTCCTCCACAGAGTGCGTGGGTATTCACGGCGACGCGATCAAAATCAGAGTGGCTGCTCCACCGGTCGATGGTGAGGCCAACGACGAATTGATCCGATTTCTAGCCCGCCGATTATCGATTCCCATTACATCGGTGCAGATTCACTCCGGTGCAGGCGGACGGCATAAACGTGTGTTCGTAAAAGGGGCCACCGCGCAGGAGGTCATGACTCGTTTGAACCTTGGGGATGGAAAGGGATCGACGAAACCATGAGGCACAGGGGTCTGTCCATCGTCGGGGGATTGCTCTTGCTCACCGCCTGTTCAAGCGCCCATCCTATTCTGTATCCCAATTCTCATATGCAGTCGGTGGGGAAAGAGGCAGCGGGGCAGGATATTGAAGACTGTAAGAAGTTGGCTGAATCGGCAGGGGCTGAGGAAGGCAGTGGGAAGGCCGGTCGTGTGGCAACCGGTACCGCAGTAGGGGCTGGAGCCGGTGCGGCAGCCGGGGCGGTCGGCGGGGCTATCTCGGGCGCCGTAGGCCGCGGTTCTATGATTGGAGCCGCAAGCGGAGCGGTGTGGGGATTACTCACTGGCCTGTACTATGCGATTGCTGGGCCGTCACAACCGAATCAGGCCTATACAAATTTCGTGAATCGGTGTCTGCAAGAGAAGGGGTATGAGGTGACGGGATGGCAATAAAGAGATCGTGGGACAGCTCAGTCGGTCTTCGTGCTCGCAGACCGCGCACGATGAAACAGTGCTCGGTCGATGCGCGCAGTGAAGCCCACCCGAGCCATCCCACGATGAGAAGGAGATGCCGATCCCGCGACTGGAGGGAGGCGTGGAAGAAGGTTTGCCTATCCGTTTACCAAATTATTCTGGCAGTGTCTCTCTTGAGTGTCGTGGCTTGTGCGGGGCCGGAGCCGATGTTGCGATCGAATGCGAAGCTCCAGCTGCAGGGAAGGGAGGCGGCGAAGCTTGAAGTGATCATTTGCCAGCAGAAGGCCGAGGCAGCCGGGTTGAAGCCTGGTACCGGGAGCCGAAGTGGTAACGTGGTAGCTGGAGCAGGGCTGGGTCTGATTAGCGGGGCCGCTGTAGGGGCATCGGCTGGACTTATCGGTGGAGGGGCGGGCGTGACGATTGGGGCGGCAGCCGGCGGCGCACTCGGAGTCATCATCGGGTCAGTAGGCGGCGCCTACAGGCCGCTCGATCCGGACCCTCCGTACGGCGATGCGGTGGTGCGGTGTTTGATTGAGAAGGGGTATGAGGTGAGTGGCTGGCAATGAGGAAGGAGGGGGCCAGGTGCCCCTCTTGCTCGCAGACCAGAAGAGGGGATGGAGGCTGATGATCTTCTGTGCTCGCGCAACGCGCGGCCTCGGAAGGCCCTCGTTGGACGCGCGCAGTGGAAGATCAGTCAGCCCCCATCCCTTTCGAGAGAAACGAGCAAGCTTGGAGGGAGCATGTATATTATTCGATGCGCGCGGTAAGGGGCAGCCTTGGGCACTCCCCTAAAGTGAGATGGAGGGAGAGTCGGGAGGCCTTCCCTTGGGTGAAGAGCGCGTCCCGGCGCGCTCGGGTGAGAAAGGGCGCGCAGTAGAAGCTGATCCGCCCATCCCACCCTGAATCAGATTGAAAGAGGAAACAAGTCCTTCGCTGTGAAGTTCGAGGGGTTGTTCTGGCGGCCTACATACCTGACTAGCGGTTTAGGAAACCGTTCTCACCAGCCTACTCAGACTCACTCAGGCCCACTCCAGCCAAGGTTTGCGCGAAGCCCGAACTTTGGCTGGAGGAGCCTGGAATAAGCTGGAGTTGAGCACAACACGAGCACAATTGCGGTACGCAACTATTCTAGAGATCAAGGCTCGAGGAAATGAAAGCGTGTCGCACGACTCGGCTTCCGCGCAGTATGCAACATAGGGATGCACTCCCTTGCGGTTAGAGCGTACTGACCAGCCGCCCCTCACGCAGGCCCTGCACCAATTTGTAATAGTGAAAGTGCAACGCACAGGTATAGAGATAGCCGCTCAGAAAACTTGGCAAGACTCCGGCCGTCACAGCCCGCCACAGCCGCTGACCATACTCGCGGCGCAACCCCGGCTCCTTCACATGCAGGAAGAGCCGGCACGCGAATACGACGGCCACCAGGGCCTGCGTGACCTCATGTTTCACGCGCACCCAGGGATGCCTTTTCCCATACTGGTCGCTGCCGAGCTGCCCCTGGCCCAGATAGCCTCCGAAAAGCAGGGAGTCGACCCGTTCAAAATACGCCGGGGCCGCATACAGCGCGTGCATCACCCCGATATAGCCCTCCCGCAGTTGGTCCCGGCTCAGGTGGAGCGGAATCACGTTGGTGCCAAACTCCGACTCATCCGCGGGATCGAGACGCCCTTCCTTGGTCAGTCGGGCGTGCAGGGGTGTTTTCGGGATGGCATAGAGCATCCCCACCATCGCATGCGGAATATGCCCGTCTGTGAGAAACTCCCGTTGCGCCTGGAAAATCGTGGCATCATCGTGATCGAAGCCTACAATCATGCCGCAGGTAACCTCAATGCCCGCGCGCTGAACTCTCTGGATGCGCTCCAGCATGCCCCCCTTTACGGGCCTTACGTTTTGATGTTTTTTCGTCTCTTTGAGGGCGGCTTCATTGGGGGTTTCGATGCCAATGAAGACGGCTTCAATGTTGGCGTCCGTCATAAGGCGCATCAATTCGTCGTCTTCGGCGAGGTCGAGCGTCGCTTCCGTAAAGAAAGTAAAGGGATAGCCGTAGCGCTCTTGGTACTGAATGACGTCCCGGAGCACGCCTTTGATGGCCTGCTTATTCCCGATGAAATTGTCATCGACGATGAACACTTGGTGCACGTGCAGCACGCGCAGACTGTCCAGTTCCGCGAGGACTTGCGCGCTTGTCTTGAGGCGTGGGAGCCGCCCAAAGGTGACGATGATGTCACAAAATTCGCAGGTGAAGGGACACCCCCGGGAGATCTGCAGGCTCGCGTAGAGATACTGGTCCATCTTCAGCAGATCGAAGCGGGGCGTTGGCACACGAGTCATATCGGATTTCGTCTGTTGCTCATAGCGCTGATTCCACTGACGCTCCTGCCAGTCCTTCAGGAAGGTGGGCCAGGTGTCTTCGGCTTCGCCCACAAAAATGACATCCGCCAACTCGCCAAAGTAGTCTTCCTGGACTGTGACCCAAGGGCCACCGACCACCGTGAAGCAGCCCCGCTCCTTCAACTCGCGTAGAATCTCTTTCATGCGCGCCCGTTGCACGCTCATCCCCGTCACACCGACAATGTCCATGCCCGCTAACACCTCATAGTCAATAGGCTCCACATTTTCATCGATCAATGTCACCACGTGCTCCTGAGGGGTCAGCGCAGCAAGCAGCGGCAGCGCGGCAACCGGCGTGTTCGCTCGTTTCCCGACAATGGGCATCACATGATCGTGACCCCAAAAAGACACGTCAAAGCGGGGGTTAATCAGGGCAATGCGCGCCACGGCGCCTCCGCCACCTGTTGGGCGTTGACGCGTGGCGCGCGCCTCCTCCGTGGCCGTTGCGGCGTCCGTTGTCATCACAAGCTCTCGCATAGTCAGCCCCTTCTAAGGCGATTTTCCACGACAGCGTTCGGCGGTCTGGCGGGGTGGCTCCGTCGTTAGGTCCACATCCTCTACATTGATCGACTGAGGAATCGCATCCGAGAGCGGAGAGCTTTGTGAGGCGATGGAAGCCATTGCAGGTATCCTCTTGAAAGAAACATTGGCGTGGTCGAAGCGGAAGAAAGAAGACTAGGACGTCCGATTCACTCTTGGCCACCCGGCAACATCGGGTTTACTAGTACGATCCATCACGCTCGTGTGTCCCAAGAACTGTAGGGTAAGGGTACGCTTTCAAGATATGTGAAATCAATGCACTCAGCTCATCAGTGTCAACCCAGTTTAGAAATGTCCTCTTTCTCCCAAAGTAGAAATGTCCGCGTTACGTCATCGGGGTCGCCGCCGTTGTTTGATGGTCGGGCAAGATGCGGCGATGCCACGGATGAGT
>JACQEY010000217.1 GCA_016200355.1 Nitrospirota bacterium | reverse complement strand
GTTATTCCGTAAAATATCGCTAGAAGGGCCGCGAAGGATTTGCTATCCTGCCCGTCAACGATGACACCCACTGCGATCTATACCAAGCACCCCGACTACGTACAGCGTGACGTGGCAGGCGAATGCATTCTGGTCCCCATCCGACGAACGTTGACCGAAGCCAATAGCATCTACGTGTTGAATGAAACCGGCGCGGCGCTCTGGAATCGAATCGATGGCCAGCGCACGGCCCAGGATATCGTCACCGACTTCTGCGGCGAGTATAAGGTTGAGCGAGACCAGCTGGCGAAGGACTTCACATCGTTACTTGACGACCTCCTCTCCATCCAGGCGGTAGAGGAAGTGACCAGATGACTCATGATAGCACAGGATAAACTCACGCACCTTCCCGAGCGCTTCCCCTACTCCTGCCAATGGGAGATCACCTGCCGTTGTAATCTGCACTGTGTAATGTGCTATACGGATTGCTTCAATCGTCCCGAGGCGATCCGTCGGGAGCTCAGCACCGCTGAAATTCTTCGCATCATGGATGAGATAGCCGAAGCCGGGACCTTGGAACTCTGCCTCACCGGAGGCGAACCGCTCGCCCGTCCCGACTTTTTCCAACTGTATGAACATGCGATTCACCGTGGTTTCCTGGTCACCGTCTTTTCGAACGGGACCCTGATCACGGAAACGCACGCGGATCGCTTTGCCGCACTGCGACCGCATCGCATTGAAATCAGCCTGCACGGAATGATCCGCGAGACCTTCGAACGGGTGACCCTGGGACAGGGCTCCTACGACCGCTGTCTTCAGGCGATCGGGCACCTCCTCAATCGGCAGATACCTCTGGTGCTCAAGAGCACCGCGATGACGCTAAATCAGCAAGAAATCCTCGATATCAAACAGTACGTCGAGTCTCTCGGTACGGTGACTTACAAGCTCGGAGAGGAAATGAGACCAGAACTCGATGGCGGTGCGGGTCCGTTCCAGTACGCACTGTCTAAACAAGACCTTGCCGAACTGAACCAACAGGACTCAGATCTACAGAGAGACGCCTGCCGACGTGATTCGCTGGAACCGCCTCCTTGCCGAAGCGGCATGCATGCATTTCACATTGACGCCTATGGGCAATTGCAACTGTGCTCCGGTAATCGCCGGCAGAGTTATGATTTGCGAACCGGCTCATTCCAAACAGGATTCTTCGAAGCCCTGCCGACCTTTGCCTGTGAATGGAAAGCACCCCATGAACCGGACCTCATCCGGCCCAGGATGCATCATGTCTAACGAGAGAACCATTCCTACCATCCAGTATGGCACGTTTAGCCAACGAGTCCATGAGCAGGCCGCCGCGCACCAACGCGTAATCAAGGCGCAATTCGAACTGACCTATCGCTGTAACCTGCATTGCCGCCATTGCTACACCGATCCGTACAACAGCAAAGAATTCTTTTCGCACGAGCTGACTCTGGACGAAATTCATCGCCTGCTCGATGAGATGCAGCAACTGGGCATCGTGTGGCTCAATCTCACGGGCGGCGATATTTTCATGCATCCCCATTTCTTTGAGATTTACGAAGCCGCCGTTCACAGAGGCTTCCTGCTCCAGCTCTACACCAACGGCACGCTCTTCACGAAGGCCACCATCGAACGGCTGCAGCAGATGCCGCCATTCACCATCGATATCTCTTGCCATTCGGTGACGGAAGAACCGTTCGACTGGTTCACACAAGTTCCCGGGTCGTTCCGCGCCTTCGTTCGGGGGCTTGAGCTGTTGCGAGACAGCGGCCTGCCGTTCACGCTGAAAACAAAAGCCATGAACTGGAATACAGACGAGATGCCCGCCATCAGGCAATTCGTGGAATCATTCGGGCAGGAGTTCGGGTTCACTACCTCGCTCTCGCCTCGACTCAACGGCGATCTCTCGTCGCTCAGTTGTCGGATCGCTCCGGAAGACATCGTGGCACTGCGTGGGGATCAACCGACAGCCGATGGAGACGAGGAACGCTGCGGCATGTCCGCCGACTTGTTCGCTCCTAACACCGACCGGCTTTATCGCTGTGGCTGTGGAACCGACACGATCCACATCAATGCCTGGGGTGAGCTTGGCACCTGCACTCTGCAATATGAACGGCGGGTGTCACTTCGGACGCATACGCTCGCTGACGCCATCGAGATGCTGTTCCGGGAGATCCGAGGATTGCGGTACCAGGGCGATTCGCCCTGCCGCACCTGCGAGGTCCATACATTTTGTGATAAGAAACCCTCGGATGCCCGCTGGGAATGTGGCACAGCCGAAGCTCCAATCCCCTACGATTGCGACGTCGCTCTTACGCGGGCACAATCGGCTCTGCACCAGACGCTGATTCATCCCTTGCGCAGAACGCACAAGGAAGTGGGAACGCATCATGACTGAGAAAAAACCGTACAACCCACCGCAGCTTTTCCATGTCGAGCTGAGCCCGGAGCAGGCTATCTTAAGCGCCTGCAGCCTGACAACAACCAGTGCATCCCAGGGCGGCAATGGCGGATGCAGACCAAACAATTGCAAGAGACGTAATGGCTCGGGCGGCAGGGACTCCGGCGCCCGCCCTTCCTGAAAGGAGACGTTTCGATGAGCACGAAAAAGCCCTACAGCCCTCCGCAACTCTTCCGAGTCGAACTGAACCAGGAACAGGCCATTCTCTCAGCCTGCAGCCTGACGACCATGAGCGCACTCGCCAACTCACTCCTCAACGGGTGCCGCGCCAATGGACAATGTGAGCCGCCAGGCACGCCAGGAGGCTGCAAAAAATCGAACGTCACGGGCGCGTGCCATGACAGTGGCCCTCGCCTCTCGTAGCACGAGCGAAGAGCACCATGCGGATCGATCTTCAGATTGGCGGCTACCGGATCAGCTTAGACGAACCGGAGAACCATCCTCGGCTCGCCTGGCCGATGCGTCCATTCGACTCGTTCCTCGCCCAACCCGGCTCGCAACCGGACGTGGATGTGAAGGTAACTGTGGCTTCACATCTTCCCGCATTGTCCAGAGGACCGCTCCGGTTCGATGCGGCCCACGGCCTGTGGAAACTCTTCGAGTCCAACACCGGATTCGTCATCGAAAGCCTGAGCCCTAACACACTTCAACCACGAACTTGTGCGCTGGTCTCTGAAGACTACAAAACCGTCTCTGCCTGGATTCTTCCAGAGCTGCAGATGGGCCAAGTCGGATGGTGTCCAATGCATCTATTCAATCCACTCCTCGAAATCTGTCTCCTGTCGCGCATGGCCCGAGAAGGAACCCTCCTCCTCCATGCAGCAGGCCTATCCAGTAACGAGCAAGGCTATCTGTTCACCGGTGCCTCGGGAGCCGGCAAATCGACGATTGCAGATTTCTTCGCGGAACGAAGGGCGCTTATCCTCAGCGATGAACGCGTCATCATCCGAAAAGT
>JACQEY010000216.1 GCA_016200355.1 Nitrospirota bacterium | reverse complement strand
GCACGCGCCTCGAATAGAACCAGGGACTCCCCTCTCGCCCATTGGCAAATCCCACAAGCAGAGGAGATCCACCCAGCCACCCGATGGCAGCGCTCCGAAAGAGGCCTTGAAGGTCCACGACTAGATCGAAATGCTCTGCGCGAAGAGAGGACACCTCGGAGAGCCACCCCTTGAGTGTTGATTTCACCGGCCAAACCCGATCTACTCCGTCGATGCGCTCGACGAGACCAGCCCATTGGCGCTTGACCAGCCAGGTGAGTCGAGCCTTGGGATAGGCCCGGCGAATTGCCGCACAGGCCGGCATCGCATGCACGATGTCTCCCAGTGAACTCGGCTTGATCAATAAGATGTGGCGATAGTCTTCCATGCGGGTCAGGTGCTCAGGCTGAAGACTGAAGGCTATGAGTCATCTCGTAAGGCACAAATCAAACCATTCAAAACCATCTCAGTTTCTACTATCTTTGATTCAAGCAACGATGAATCCTCGTTTTGTTGATCACGCATGTTTGCCCCCTAAACATCTTCAGCCTATTTACCTGAGCAGTTCATGAGTCTCGCCCGTCTCGCTTTACCCGTTCATCGCGCCCTATCGCGCTCTTCGCCGCATCGGCCAAGATCCAATCAACTGCCTTAGCCATAGACTTCGCCACTGTGTCCGGCACGGCCTGTTCATCCTTGAGCCTATCCAACGCCTGCGTGTCAACCGGCGCTGCTGTAAGGAGAATAGCCTTGGCGCCCACCCTATTCGCCAATTGTATGTCGCGCACGTGATCGCCGATCAAATAGGAACGTCGGAGATCCAGTTGCAACTCTGACACAGCCCGTTCCACCATTCCAACATTCGGTTTGCGACAGCGGCAGCCATCGTCAGGATGGTGCGGGCAGAAATAGATCGCATCCAGCGCCGCGTCCTCCTGTTCCAAAAGACCCTGCAATCTGGCATGAATCGCTTCCAAATCCTTGAGGGTCACAATTCCACGGCCCACACCGGACTGGTTGGTCACGACCACTAATTTCGCCCCGGCCCCTTTCAACCGCGCCAGGGCAGGCCCAACCCCCGCCAACAACTTCAGATCAGCGGCAATTTTCAAATAGCCTGGATCGTAGTTCAATGTTCCATCTCGATCGAGAAACACGGTGACACCGTCGAGAAGGTTTATCTGGTTTGTTTGGTTGATCTTGTTCGTTTGGTTTATTTGGTTTGAACCAGAAGAACCAGACAAACCAGATAACTGCTTCGTCGCCGCCTCATAGACTTGATCAACGGTCACCCACGTCATGCACCGATGATCGATGGGACATTCACGTAATAGGCAGGGAGCGCAATCGACCGGCTGACGCACAATGGCATGGGCGCTCCCAAAGGGCGATGTGGTGCGCCAATCGGTCGGCCCGAAGATCGCAACGACCGGCACCTGAAACGCAGACGCGATGTGCATGGGACCAGTATCATTCGTAAGGAGCATGGCACACCGTTTCACCGCCACCATCAGTTCCCGAATCGTCGTTGTCCCGGACAAGACCAGGGATGGATACGACAGACGCGCAGCAATCTCCTGGCCCAAACCCTCTTCTCCCTTGGCCCCAACAATGACCACGCTGACTTGTTGTCCGCGAGATTCGCGAATCGTGCTGCAGAGTCGTTCCGTGACCTCAGCAAACCGTTCGGGCAACCAGCGTTTGGCCCCACCGTAGGTCGAACCGGGGTTGACCCCGACGACGACATCCGTGGCGGTCAATCCACCCTGGGCAAATCTCCCTGCCATCGCTTGTTCTTCCTCAGGAAAAACGACGAGTTCCGGCGCCAAGGGATCACCCTTGAGACCCAGCGGCTCCAACAGATCCCAATAATAGCGAACCTGATGGACAAGCGTGCGGCGATCCGGCACTGCGACCGGATCGGACAGCAGCAGACTTCGTCCGTCTGTCGCATACCCATAGCGCCGAGGCACGCCGGCCAGGAACGTCAGAAACGCCGCCTCGAATGCATTCTGAAACAACACTGCCAGATCGAAGCCTTGCAGCCGCAGCTGCCCAGCCAGACCCCACTTACCGGAGAGTCCTGCATGATGCCCTTTGCTGTCGTAGCTCAGCACGCGCGTCAATGCAGGATGGCCCGCGAACAAATCGGCCACAGCCGGCTTGACCAACAGTGCAATCTGAGCATCGGGAAACAGCCTTCGCAATCCACGGAGCGCAGGCTCGCACATCACCGCATCGCCAAGCCAGTTGGGTCCACGCACAAGAATTCTTTTGATGGCTTCTTTATTCACCGCCCTCTGCCCTTCAGTCTTCAGCCTTCCGACTCCGCCTTCAGCCTATTTCCCACCCCGAGCACCAACTGCCGTAACCGCTCTTCTCCCACAATCACATTCGTGCTCAGTCGAACTGCCCACCAGTTATCGGTGGGTTGAAGCAGCGACACCAACTTACAAGCGTCTTTCTCCGTCGTCACGATCAGCTCAGCCTGAAGCTCATTTGCTCTGGCACTCAGTCGCTCGACATCCTGGTTCGTATAGGCATGGTGATCGGCATAGGCTATTTCATCAAGAATCCTGATCCCTATTCGCTTGACGAGAGAGCAAAACGATCCGGCATGACCCACGCCGCTGCAGAGCAGCGCCGTTTTTCCCTTGGACCAAGAGAGCGGCTGCGACGCACCGGTCGCCACCGACACGAGGCTCTCTGGACGAAAGACCGCCTGAATCGGTTCCGGTATCACACCAAGCGCAGCCTTCAGCTTGCGACAGACCTCAGTCACCTGAGCCGGTACGTCCGCTCTCGTGACCATGATCGCAGTCGCACGCGCTGCCGTTCGCAGCGGTTCCCGGAGCCGACCGGCCGGCACCAGGGCCGCGAGCCCCTCCGCATCTGTGGCATCGATCAGCAAGAGGTCCACGTCGCGATAGAGCCCCCGATGTTGAAATCCATCGTCGAGCACCAGACAATCGATCGGAAATCGATTTAAGACCCAGTCACCGAGCTCATAGCGATCGGCGCCGACGGCCACGATTGCTTTAGGGCAACGCTGCGCCATCAAGAATGGCTCATCGCCTGCCTCGCTCGGGCCAACCAGCATGCGCTCGCCATTCGACACCAACACATACGAGGCTGTACTTGTCCGTCGATAGCCCCGGCTGAGAATCGCCACCCGTTTCCCCTGCGCCAGAAGCCACTCGACCAGCATAATCACTACCGGCGTTTTTCCCGTCCCACCCAGCGTAAGATTCCCGACACTCAGCACGAGGACCGGCAATCTCCGCTGATCGAACCAGCCCAAGTCGTACAGGAGTGCGCGCAGCCGCGCAACCACCCCATAGGGGATTGCGGCCCACAGCAGCCACCATCTGACCTTTGTCCCAGGATTCAACACTTTTCGTAGCCACTCAGGTGTTCAGGCTGAAGGCTGAAGGTTGAAACGTTCAGTCTATCTTCCTGAGCGCTTACGATAAGCCAACTCAAATGCCGAAGTTGTGTGTGATCACGCATGATTGACCCCTAACAGCCTTCAGCCTATCTACCTGAATAGGTACCGCTTTTCTCAGCCATGAGGGGAAGCGACTGGTCTGCAAGAGGAGACCCTCTGCTGCCTTGCTTCGGTGTCAGCAGCCTGTCGATGGCCTCCATCGTCCGTTGCAAGGCTCCCTGATTCTGTTCGACCACCTGACGAGCCGATCGGCCCATCCGCTCCCGTTCCTCGCTATCGGAAAAGAGGGCCATGATTTGTTGCGTGAGTTCCTCTGCCTGGAGAACCCGGCGGCCCCCTCCCGCCTGGATCAATAGATCTGCAATCTCTGCACAGTGGTCGGTGTAGGGTCCAAACAACACCGCCTTCGCCCACTGAGCCGGCTCCAGTAAATTGTGTCCTCCGATCGGAACGAGTGTGCCTCCGACGAACGCCACCACTGCTTCCCGATAAATCGCAGCCAATTCGCCCCGCGAATCGAGCACCACCACACGGGGGCCGGTAGACCACAATACACCGGCCTGAATGGTGCTGCGGCGCTGCACCGCAAACCCACGCGCCCGAATCATCGCCTCCACCGATTCCGCTCGTTCAATGTGCCGAGGTGCCAGCAGCAAGACTGCTGAGGGACAGCGCGCCACAAGCGCCCGATAGCATTCCACCAAGATCTCTTCTTCACCGGGATGGGTGCTGCCTGCCACAAACAGCAGATCTGTATCCTGAAGCCCAAGATGAGCCCTGGTCGTCCCACTCTCCACGACGACCGGTATCGGCTGGTCGAACTTGATATTCCCTGTTCGCCTGACTCGCGAAGCCTCTGCTCCCAGCGCAACGATACGGTCGACGTCCCGGTCCGACTGCATCAGGCAGAGGCTGAGCGTCTGCAACATCGTCCGATAGAACGATCGCACGGGCGCCCACTGCTGCCGCGCAAAAGACCTGGTCGAGAGCCGGCCGTTCACAAGGGCGGTCGGCACTCCACACCGACGCAGGTGCCACAAGAGATTCGGCCAGAGTTCGGTCTCGACGAACAGATAGAGGCAGGGTTGCAATCGTTCGATGAACCGGGAGACGACCCAGGGGAAATCAAGCGGCGCATAACAGTGCTCTGCCACGCCAGCCAACCGCTGCTCCACAGCTTCCCGCCCGGTCTCGGTCACCGTCGAGACCACCAGGCGATAGGCAGGATGACGGCGGTGGAGTTCGTTGACAAGCGGTGTCACCGCCACCACTTCACCGAGAGAGACGGCGTGAATCCAAATAACTGGTTTGTTTGGTTGATTTAGTTTATTTGGTTTCTTTTGTTCGAGAAAACCAAATGAACCTTCTTCTATCCCCAGACGTTGAAGCAGTCCGGGACGGCAACGCGGCTTGGCTAGCAGGACCGCCACGATGAGCGGCGAAACAGCCACCAACACAATGTTGTAGAAGAGACGCCACATATGAGCTGTCAGCGGTCAGCCATCAACAGTCAGCATACTTTTCTTGCAGAGTTGAAAGCTGACAGCTGATGGCTAGGTCTTCAAAGCCTCTTCCGCCTGATCCGTCAGTCGATTCAGGACCGTCTCAAGCTCCAAGCATGCCGCCGCCAACGCCTGTTCATCGGAATCCCGCGAAACCCAGATGGGGGCGCCCCAGAGATAGAGACCTCGGGACCATGGATACGGGACCATGAATCGATCCCAGCTTGCAAAGAGTTTTTTTTTGAGCAGCTAAAGGCCAGGGGCACAATCGGAAGCCCAGTCGCTTTCGCCAGCTGAACCACGCCGAGTTTCGCAACCTGGCGAGGCCCCTTGGGTCCATCGGGAGTCACCACCAGGTCAGCTCCGGATCGCCCAAGGCGAATCAATTCTCGTAACGCAAGCGCTCCACCTCTGGTGCTCGACCCACGGACCGCCCGATGCCCGAATCGAGAGATGATGCGCGCGATGATCTCACCATCCTGATGCTGGCTGATCAACACGTTCGCCCCTGTTCCACGATAGCCTGTCGGGACCATGAGTTGCTGTGCATGCCAAAATGCGAGGATGATGTGCTGGCCTTGACGATACAACGCATCGACTTGCTCATGACCCTGCGAATCCATCCGCATGGACCGCCCCAGCCCTCGAATCACCGCAGCCCCGATCGGAGGGAGCACAGAAAGCTTCAGCCACTTCTCGACTCGCTTCTTCACGCATGCTCCAGTTCACACTCATCACTCATCACCGATCACACATCACAGTAATCTTATGCATCAGGCACGTCCTGGAACTGCATCGCATGGAGCCGCTTATACGGTCCGTCCCTACGAAGCAGATCGTCGTGTGTCCCCACTTCGACGATCGACCCTCGGGCCAACACCATGATCCGATCAGCCTGCTGGATCGTAGACAGCCGATGGGCAATCACGACGGTCGTTCGATTCTTCATCAGATTGGCGAGAGCCAGCTGAACGACACGCTCGGACTCGGTGTCCAACGCTGATGTCGCTTCATCGAGAATGAGCAAAGGCGGGTCGCGTAAAATCGCACGGGCGATGGCCACGCGCTGCCGTTCCCCGCCGGAGAGTTTCACCCCTTTCTCTCCCACGATTGTCTGATACCCCTGCGGAAGGCGTTCGACAAAATCATGGGCATAGGCCAGTCGCGCCGCCTGGGTAATGTCTTCGTCGGTTGCATCCTCCCGTCCAAACGCGATGTTGTTGCGAATACTGTCGTCGAATAAGACCACATCTTGCGATACCATGCCGATCTGCGATCGGAGCGAGCGGAGGGTGTACGACTGAATATCGACCCCGTCGATGAGAATGCGGCCGGCTGTCGGCTCGTAAAAGCGCGGAATCAGATTGACCAGCGTCGTCTTTCCGCTGCCGCTGCTGCCTACAAGGGCCACCATTTCTCCGGCGCAAATCGTCAGATTGATGTCGTTGAGCGCCGGCACCGATTGGCTCTCATAATGAAATGTCACATCGTCGAACGTCACCGACTGCGCAATCCGCGGCAACTCCAACCGGCCTTTCTCCGCATCCTGCTCGGTCTTGAGGTCCAACACGCCGAAGACCCGTTCCGCCGCGGCCAGCGCCTGTTGAATCGCATTATTGGAACCGGACAGTTTGCGAATCGGCGCATAGGCCATAAACATCGCCGTCAGAAACGAGAAAAACTCTCCCGGCGTCATCGAGCCGTTGATCACGAGAAATCCGCCATACCAAATAATCGCCGCGACTCCCACGACTCCGATTACCTCCATATGCGATGATCCGAGGGAGGAGACCTGAATCGCCTTCATCGTCGTACTGAGAAACGAGCGGTTGCTCTGTTGAAATCGCGCCGCCTCCGACTCTTCGCGCCCATAGGCCTTCACCATGCGAATGCCGGATAACGTTTCCTGAAGTGTGGAGGCCATATCCCCCATCCGCTCCTGGCCGCTTGCGGCTAACGCCCGCAGCCGCTTCCCCATCCGCACCATCGTGAACACAGCCAAGGGGATGACGATCACGGAGAGACCGCCCAGCCGCCAATTCTGATAGAAGATCACGCCCATCATGGCCAGGAACGTGAGTCCCTGTTGAAAAATATCTTTCAATACCCCCGCCACCGCGTTGGCCATCAACGTAACATCACTCACCACACGGGACACCAATCGTCCCGAGGTATTCACATCGTGATAGGGAACAGGCAGCCGAATGAGCTTGCCGAACAGCTCTTGTCGAATGTCGGTGATCACCTGATTCCCGACATAGTTCATGAGATAGTTTTGCCCATAGTTGAAGATGCTTTTGAGTACCGCCACGGCGAAGAGCGCGAGCGGAAGGACAAGTAGGAGGCTTTCGTTTTTGTTGATGAAAATCTCGTCGAGGACCGGCTTGACAAGCCAAGCATAGGCGCCGGAGAAGGCTGCGACCAACCCCGAGCACGCGAACGCCGCACCCAACCGAACCCGATAGGGCTTGAGGTAGCGGACCAATCGTATCAGGCGATCTAGAGTCGACATTCAGACAATACCACCTGCGCAGCCCGGCGGGATGCACCTGGTTCTCCCAATGATTGCCGAACCTGTCGTAGTCCTTCTTTCATATCATTATACGCCGACGGATCGCGCAAGAGGTGCAAGACTTCCTGGCACAGCCGCTCGTCCGTCGCCTCATCCTGAATGAGCTCCGGCACGATCGATCGGCCGGCCACCAAATTCACGAGCCCGATCCATTTGACATTGATCAGCCAACGCGCCAGCCGATAGGTCATCGGCGACGT
>JACQEY010000006.1 GCA_016200355.1 Nitrospirota bacterium | reverse complement strand
TGCGGCGATGCAACCTGACGTGCTGGCCACCACCTGTTTCTATGCGACCGACATCCACAAGCGCAGTCTGGGAGAAGGCCTGCACGACAATAGCTTGGACCGGATCGGCGAGATCACGGGTGAGCTGTTGATGATCTGGGGCAGGCAGGACCCGCACATTCCCCGCGAGGGACGGGTGCTGATCTACAACGCGCTGAGTGATGCCGGGGTGCATTTCCAGTGGCATGAGTTCAACGCCGCACATGCCTTTCTTCGCGACGAAGGTCCCCGCTACGATCCGGCTGCGGCCAGGATCTGTTACGACATGGTGCTGGAGCTGTTCACGCGCACATTGAATAAAGCATAAGGAGTTCCCATGCCCATTGTGACGGCGGTAGTCTTCTCCACGCTCTTGCTCGCCGTGACCGGATGTGCAACCTCCAGCTCTCCTTCCGCCGCGAAGCAGGAGACGGGCAAGAAAGATTCCACCAAGAAAGCCATCAAGCACGATCAGATGAGGTTGATGAATGAAGAAAGCATGGAGGCCGTTCGCTAGGTCAGGAAAGCCTGACGCGAAGAGGAAAATGGTGTCAGGAATAGTTTTCCCTATCTCTTGTTGCTATTTTTGGGGGGCGAGACGTTAAAAAACCTCCAGGCTCGATTTGCTGGAACTACGCGAGTTGAAAAACAACTCCTATACTGGAACAAAGGGCACTGCGACATGTCTGCTGAGGCTAACCAGACTACACGCTGATTAACATTCAGCGGGCTCACGTGACCATGACATAAATCGTCACCAGCACGAGCCCGAAGATGGCGGTTAACACGACCCACTTGAACGATTTCTGGACTTCGGCCTCCATGTCCTTTCTAGCCTTATCAAATAGATCCATAAGGCACCTCCTAGTCTATGGTGCGGGAGCGGGCTCTCTGCAATTCAGTAAACCACTTTGAGGAACCGCTGTAAACCCTCCCCTGTTTTGCTTCTTCCGCACGTCCATTCCCTAGCCACGTCCTGTGCAGTAAGCGGTACGGACCGAGGCAAGATGCCTATTCGACAATCAATGTGCCGGTCATGTTCGCGTGACCTTTGCGTCGGCAGATATAGAGATAGGTTCCCGCTGGAGGAGCCATGACGAGTCGCAAGGACTCCCCCGGTCGAATCACAATGCCGGGGGTACTGGCCGAGTCAGGAGTCTCCTTCGGCAGCGAGGTCTTGGCGGCGTACATGAGGATGGGGCTGTCGAACTCGTGCACTTCCCGGCCGGCGTTGTACACGGAAAGCGTGAGCGGAGCCGCCGCTCGCACCCGCACAAGGTCCGGCGTAAATCGAAAGTCTTCTGCGCTGATCGACACGGTTTGCATCGACCCGTCGCACGCGAGGAATGTGGCGAACACCAGACCGACGATAGAGATCCTAGCGCTCGCCGACAGGACCGAACGGAATTGACGGGGACTCACATGCTGGCGCCCATTCAAGGTTGCCACATCTCATCACATGGTTGTCGCAGTCTTCCAACGACCGCCAACAAGGGGTCGGAACGGTTTTCTCACGCCGTCCTTCTATTCGTGACTCTTGACGAGCGTCTTGGCTAGCTTGGAGCGGACGGTTCCATATCGTCGCCCGCGAGGAGCTTGGCGCACGGTCACTTCTACATCCTGTCCCAACAAGGACAGAAAATGAACAAGACGTTCAACCGAGAACCCGGCCATCTGTCCGGCAAGCAGCTTGGATACTTTCGCCTGATCGATTCCGAGGCGAGCCGCCGTCTCTACCTGCTTCCATGCCCGACTCCTGATCGTGTCCTGCAGAGCTTGCAACAAACTGCTTTTTAGCGTCAGTTCAGCCGACTTTTCTTCAGAAAATCCAAGATCTCGAAAAATATTCCCGCTGCCTTTGGTCACTGTCGCGTGTTTCATCGGCCTTCCTCCCTTCTCCACTTGAGCAAATCGGCATATCGGCTCTTGCCGAGGTCTAGATCGGGCTGTGCAGTTTTCTGTGAACGCTTCTGGAACACATGGAGTACATACACCGCTTCTTCGAACTTGGAGACATAGAAGACTCGATACGCTCCGCGTTCATCCCGCACCCGGATTTCCTGAACGCCAGCTCCGACGCTCGGCATCGCTTCCAATCGTCCGGCTCTTTCCCTTGTTGGACTTTGAATAGCTGAAAGCCTGCTGTCTCCTGCGCACTATCTGGAAACTCGCGAAGATCCTCTCGTGATGTCCCGACGAAATGAACCGGTTTCATTCATCTCCCAATCCAGCCAGGCCAATATTATGCCACATATGGCATAATGTGCAAGTTCCCTGCTGTGTATTGCTCGGTTAGCGAGGCCTGAAATGGTGCGGTCAACGCGCAGAAATCGAATTATTTACGGGGACTTTCAAAGAGTAGTTGCAACCAATACGTAAGGGGCTTTTAACTGCGGCCGTCGAGCCAGCTGGTGAGTTGGTCGACTATGGTCGCGCAGTTAGATTTAAGGGCGATACTGTCTTTCACCCCTGTTCTTTAAGGTCACAACTTGTGACCTTAATGGGGTTGCTTCCTCCACTGTCAGTTGGAACATGAAATCAGAATGGAAGCGGGTGCGGTTCCTCTTACAGCTTGGTTAAGCTCTTTTCTATTAGGAGAGTGGTGGCCGAGGCTGCCCTTTATTGCGCGTATCGAACGAGCACAGTTTCACCGTGCGTGTTCTGTGAGCAAGAAGGGCACCTGGCCGCGCCGCTTCCCTCTTCCAATCTCGCTCATTCTCTCTTCAGGGATGGGAGCTGATTGATCTTCCACTGCGCACGTTCAACGAGGGCCTTCTGAGGCCGCGCGTTGCGCGAGCACAGAAGATCATCAGGCTCCATCCCTATCCCGTTTTTCATCTTGATCCCATCTCCCTACCCGTATAGAATGGCGCAACTTTTCAGGTAGTTAGCTGCAAGACTAACCCTGCACCACCCTGCGGTTTCCCCCCCACACGTACTTTTGATGGGTTGAAGCCACGGGGAACCGTGTGACATAAAGAGCCGTTGAATTCATTGGGAGGAGAGCACTGTGAGCGACTCAGTCATTATTATGTTTTCGTTGGCAGCGGCGGTGACGGGCATTGCCTACGGCCTGTACTTGGCCATGTGGGTGTTCAAGCTCGACGCCGGCAACCCGAAGATGCAGTCAATTGCGAAGGCGATCCAGGAAGGCGCGAGCGCCTACCTGAACCGCCAGTACAAGACCGTCGGCGTCGTTGCCGCTGTGTTATTCGCCCTGTTGTGGGGCGCAGGGGCTTTCTCCGACAAATTCGGCTTATTGACCGCCATAGGATTTCTGATCGGCGCCGGCGCGTCATCTCTGGCCGGGTATGTGGGGATGGTCATCGCGGTGCGGGCGAACGTGCGGACGGCTCAGGCTGCCCATAATGGGATGAATGCCGCGCTGACCGTGGCGTTCCGTGGCGGCGCAGTGACGGGGCTCTTGTTGATCGGCTTGGGCTTGCTGGCCATCACCATCTTCTATACGCTGGCCTCGCAGTTTGCTGGCCAGGAGAAAGCCATCCATGCGTTGCTGAGTCTTGGGTTCGGCGGGAGTTTGATTTCGGTGTTTGCCCGTGTGGGCGGCGGCATCTATACAAAAGCGGCCGATGTCGGTGCAGATCTTGTTGGGAAAGTTGAAGCGGGAATTCCAGAGGATGACCCTCGCAACCCGGCCGTTATCGCGGACAACGTGGGTGACAATGTCGGCGACTGTGCCGGTATGGCTGCGGACCTTTTTGAGACCTACGCGGTGACGACGGTGGCGGCGATGGTCTTGGCGTTCACGCTATTCAAGGGAGTCAGCGCTCCGATTTTGTATCCTCTCGCCCTCGGGGGCGTGACGATCTTCGCGACAATCATCGGTATTTTCTTTGTGAGGGTGGGCCAGGGCGGCGAGATCATGACGGCGCTCTACAAGGGCTTATTTGTGGCGGGCGGCATTGCTGCGGTGGCATTTTTCCCCGTGACAACCACGATTATGGATGGTGTCGGTGGTGTGAGTGGGGTGAGCTATTACCTCGCAGCGCTAATCGGCTTGGTCGTGACCCTCGCGCTCGTCTTTATCACCGATTACTACACCTCCAAGAGTTATAAGCCGGTGAAGGCGATTGCCAAGGCCAGTGAAACGGGCCATGCGACCAACATCATCGCCGGATTGGCGGTTGGGATGGAGGCAACAGCTTGGCCAGTGGTGGTGATCGGCGGTGCGATTCTTTTGAGCTACTGGATCTGCGGTGGCGCGGCATCGGGCGGCTTGTATGGCGTGGCGGTTGCGGCGGTGTCGATGTTATCGATGGCCGGTATTGTGGTGGCGATCGATGCGTTCGGTCCAATCACAGATAACGCAGGCGGGATTGCGGAGATGGCCCACCTCGGTAAAGAGGTGCGGGACATCACCGATCCATTGGATGCGGTCGGTAATACGACGAAGGCGGTGACCAAGGGCTATGCGATCGGATCGGCCGGTCTCGCGGCGGTGGTGCTCTTTGCCGAATATGCGCGGGAGGTGGCAAAAGGGGCTGGAGCGAGCACGTTCGACCTCTCTAATCCTTCCGTCCTGGTCGGACTCTTTCTGGGCGGGATGCTGCCATTTATTTTCGGAGCCCTCTGTATGAAAGCGGTGGGAGAGGCAGCCGGTCTTGTCGTGGAAGAGGTGCGTAGGCAGTTCCGGACGATCAAAGGGATCATGGAGGGAACCGGCAAGCCGGAATACGGGACCTGCGTGGATATTGTGACGCAGGCGGCAATCAAGAAGATGATGGCGCCGGGATTAATTCCGGTCATCTCGCCGATTGTGGTCGGTGTGGTTCTGGGACCGCAGGCTTTTGGTGGTATGCTCGTCGGCAGTATTGTCACCGGGCTGTTCGTCGCGATCTCGATGACAAGCGGCGGCGGGGCTTGGGATAATGCCAAGAAGTCTATTGCAGAGCACGGCAAGAAGGGGACGGATACTCACAAGGCGGCGGTCACACGCGACACGGTCGGCGATCCCTATAAGGATACAGCTGGTCCGGCGATCAATCCGATGATCAAGGTCATCAACATTGTGGCGCTCTTGATCGTCTCGCTGCTTGTGGGATAGTACGAATATGGAAGCAATCAGCCGTCAGCTCCATGCGAATGGCTGAGCGCTGACGGCTGTAGCTAAAGGCTTACAGCCGTGTCACGTTCTTTCCCTTGTCTTGACGGCGAAAAGAATCGTGGAGTAAGGTGATTGTACGGGGTCACGCGAGTGGCTGACCCACGAGGGTTTCCCAGAATCACGGGAGGTGCTCGGATGGAGAAACAAGAGCGCAAGCAGGAACCCAGGCGGGAGCCTCAGGGAAAGGAAGAGGTCAAGGCCAATCCCAAGGTCATCGAAGCCGGCAAGAAAATGAAAGAAGACATCGATAAGCTGGTCGATGAAATCGACGACGTGCTCGAAACGAACGCAGAAGAATTCGTCAAGAACTACGTGCAAAAGGGGGGAGAGTAGCACCGGTAGTCAGGTGGACCTACCTCCTTCTTTTCTCTCCTCCTCATCACACTCCGGTAATCAGTGTCCGCCCTCCGTCCGTCACCGCGCGATGCCACGTTCCTCGGTTTGACAACGCAGGGCCGAGCGGCTAGTATCCCTTTAATTCTCAGATAGTTAGACTCGGAATCATTCAAGAGGCTCTCATGAAGTCCAAGCTCTGGGTCTTCCGTGATGTCAATCTGACTCAGCGGGCTTCGTTAGCCCAGGCCCTCTCAATTTCTCCTGCCACCGCGTCGTTGTTTTTGGCCCGTGGCGTGACCACGCCGGATGAAGCGACGACATGGATGTCGCTGCAGGCGCCGCACGATCCGTTTTTGATTCCCGATATGGACCAGGCGGTCGAACGGTTGCATCGCGCCGTCACGACTCAGGAACTGATCTGTTTTTATGGCGACTACGACGTCGATGGGATTACGGCGACCAGCGTCTACCTGTCGTTCTTCGGAGGCTTGGGCGCACGGGTTCGGGCGTATGTTCCGCATCGTCTCCGCGAAGGCTATGGACTCAACCTCGGCGCGGTGCAGCGTCTGCATGACGAAGGCATTTCGCTATTGGTGACGTCCGATTGCGGCACGACTTCGCATAAAGAAATCGCCTTAGCGGCCAGTCTCGGTATGGATGTGGTGGTGACGGACCATCACCAGACTGATGAGGACATGCCGCCGGCTGTGGCGGTGCTCAACCCCCATCGGGTCGGCGCCCTCTATCCGTTTCGTGGGCTCTGTTCCGCGGCGCTGGCCTACAAAGTGGCGCAGGCTTACCAGCTCCGCTACGGGGTTGCCGGGGTGTCCCTGGAGTCGTTGCTCGACCTCGTGGCGTTGGCAACGGTCGCCGACGTGGTTCCCTTGCAGGATGAAAATCGGAGCTTTGTACGTGAAGGACTGGCCCAGTTGTCGCGTGGCGCGCGTTGCGGCATTCGGGCGCTGAAGCAGGTGGCGGGGGTGACGCAGGATTGCACGGCGGAGACCATCGCCTACAAGCTGGCGCCGAGGATCAATGCTGCAGGGCGATTAGACGATGCCATGTTGGGTGTGCGGTTGCTGACGACCGACGACCCGGCCGAGGCGCAGCGATTGGCAGACCGGCTTGAGCAGTTGAATCGGGAGCGGCAGCGCATCGAAGTGGATATTATGGCGGAGGCGCTGGCCTCGTTGAAGGATCGAGACGTGCCGTCTGCACTCATACTGGCCTCCCGGCACTGGCATCTCGGGGTGGTCGGTATCGTTGCCGCGCGCTTGGTCGACAGGTTTCAGCGCCCGGCGATTGTGATGGCGATCGATGGGCAGGGCATAGCCAAAGGTTCAGCACGGACAACCGGCGGGTTCGACCTCTATCAAGGGTTGGCTTCCTGTCGGGAGATGTTGGAGGCTTTCGGTGGGCATCCGAGTGCCGCGGGTGTGACGATTCGCGAGTCTCGGATCGACGAGTTTCGCGCCAGATTCTCAGAAGTGGTGGCCGGGTGGACCCATGACGGCGGCAAGGTTCCGACGTTGAACGTTGATGCCGAAGTGCGTCTGGACGAAGTGAATCTGCAGTTGATCCAGGAGATCGGCTCGCTGCATCCGTTCGGTGAGGGTAATCCGGAGCCCACGTTTGCGGTGACTCGTCTCGAAGTCATGGATTCGCGCACGGTCGGTGAGAAGCATCTGAAAATGACCGTGCGGCAAGGGACATCGCTGCCGTTCGATAGTATTGGATTCGGCATGAAGTCGCTGCTGGAGCGTGGCATTCCGTCTCGCGCCCCGGTTGACCTGGCCTTCACGCCGGAACTGAACCATTGGAACGGCCGTGACCGAATTCAGCTTCGGATTCGCGATGTCCGAGCGAGCGTGAGTGAGTAAGTAAGTGAGTGCGCCATGGTGTACCAAACCGTCACAGATCTCGACCAGCTACTGGATCGAATCAGAAGCTATGCTGCCGATGCCGACCTCAGCCTCGTTCGCAAGGCCCACGAGTTTTCTGCGAAAGCGCATGAAGGGCAGCTTCGCCGGTCCGGAGAACCCTACCTTCAACATCCCATCGCCGTCGCCGGAGTCCTGACCTCACTGAAAGCGGATGTCACTGCCATCGTCGCAGCACTGCTGCACGATACCCTGGAAGATACCGTTGCGATGCCTGACGAGCTTGAAAGAGAGTTCGGGAAGGACGTCGTGCATCTGGTCGACGGGGTGACGAAAATCGGGAAGATCACGTTTCGGAGCTATGAAGAGAAACAGGCGGAGAATTTCCGCAAGATGGTGCTGTCGATGGCGGATGATATCCGGGTCGTGCTCATCAAGCTCGCCGACCGGCTGCATAACATGCGCACCTTGGAACATCTCAGCGCGGCCAAGCGCCAGGAGATCGCCCAGGAGACGTTGGAGATCTATGCGCCGTTGGCGAACCGACTCGGAATCGGGTGGATCAAGAATGAGCTGGAGGACCTGTGTCTCAAGCACCTGAAGCCGGACATCTACGAGACCTTGCGTATCCGTGTGGCGAAACGGGACGAGGATCGGCAGCAGTACATTGATGAAGTCCGGCAGTTTGTGAAGAAAGCCATGCTTGAGAACGGATTGGCTGGACAAGTCTACGGCCGGCCCAAACATCTCTATGGCATTTACCAAAAAATGAATAAGCAGTCGATCACGTTCGAAGAGGTCTACGATTTGACGGCACTGCGGATCGTGACGGACACCAAGATGAACTGCTATGCCGTGCTCGGAGTGATCCACTCAGTCTGGCGGCCCGTGCCTGGGCGCTTCAAAGACTACATCGCGATTCCAAAGTCTAATCTCTATCAGTCTCTGCATACGACGGTGGTGGGCCCGAAGGGGGAGCATGTCGAATTTCAAATCCGTACGGAGGAGATGCATCGTATCGCCGAGCACGGTATCGCCGCGCATTGGAAATATAAAGAACCAGGGCACGTTGCAGATCGTGACAGCAAGGCCTTCGGCTGGCTCCACCAGTTCGTCGAGTGGCAAGAAGATTTGACGGATAACCGGCAGTTCATGGACTCGGTCAAGCTCGACCTCTTCCACGACGTGGTCTATGTGTTCACGCCCAAAGGGATTGTGAAAGAATTGCCGAGAGGATCGACACCCGTCGATTTCGCCTACGCGATTCATACCCAAGTCGGGGACCATTGTGTTGGGGCCAAGGTGGACGGGAAGATTGTGCCGCTCAAGTATCAACTGGCCAGCGGAGATACGGTCGAAATCCTGACGTCTCCCACACAATCGCCGCACAAAGACTGGTTGAAGTTTGTCCGTACCTCGCGCGCGAAGACCAAGATCAAACACTGGATCAAGCTCGAAGAACAGAAGCGGAGTATCGAGATCGGCCGTCGCTTGCTGGAGTCGGAGTTCCGCCGTCAGGGGATGGCGCCGGCCCGGATGTTCAAATCTGCGGAGTTGTTAGAAGCCGCTCGTCAGTCGGGATTTGACAGCACCGACGAATTGGCTGCGGCCGTGGGGTTCGGCCGCATGGCGACGTCGCAGGTCATCAGCAAACTCACGGCTCCGTCATCCGGAGCGCAGGCGCCGGCTCAGGAACGTCCGGCCGCGCGCAAAGCGATAAGTGGGAAGAGCGACGGCACCGGCGTACAGGTTAAAGGGTCTCGGGATCTGCTGATGCAGCTGTCGCGCTGTTGTCATCCCGTGCCTGGCGACCGCATCCTGGGGTATATTACTCGTGGCCGCGGGCTGACGATCCATGCCGTCGATTGCCCGAACCTTGAGGCACTGGACTATGACAAGGAACGGCTAGTGGAAGTGGAATGGGACGCTGCCACACCCAGCACGCACTCGGTCAAAATGTCCATTGTTGCTGTCGATAAGACCGGGGTGTTGGCGAACGTGTCCTCCGCGATTGCGGAATGCCATGCCAACATCAGCCGTGCTGAGATCGCGACGCGGGAGGATCAGAAAGCTGTGCTGGATTTTGTCGTGGAAGTGTCAGACACCCATCATCTTGAGCAGGTGCTCAAAGCCGTTGAACGTGTGGATGGGGTGATTACGGCGAGACGGATGCGGGCCTGGCAGGAACGGTCCTAACTGGCAGGGTGCTCTGGTTTATTTGGTCTATTTAGTTTGTTTGGTTGAATGGGACTGACCAGATGAACAAAACAAACCAAATGAACCAAATCAACCAGTTTTGCCTGTTACGGGACCCGGAATTGAAGTTTCGATCCTCGCTGCAACTTCAAACTCTCAGCTCGGCCCGCTGCGAGTTCCAAGACATAGAGCGCGCCCTCGTTGGGCCGATATTGAGGGCAGCTGTCGTCCGTTCTCGTGCAGATCGGAACGCGCTGCTCCATATGGATGATTTCCTTTTTCTCATTCATCCAGATGAGATCGAGTGGGATCTTTGTGTTCTTCATCCAGAACACCCAGGCTTGCGCCTGCGAGAACGTAAAGAGCATGCCGCGGTCGTCAGCTAAATGCTCACGGTACATCAATCCCTCAGCACGCTTTAGGGGCGTGTCGGCCAATTCAGCCTGAATGATGGTGCCTCCCGGGAGAGTAATCGGGACCAGCCCAGACGGAGATGGGTTGTTTCCCGCCAGGGCACAGTAGGGGAACGAGAGGAGGATACAGAAAAGCGCGAGTGGTCGGCGTCGTTGCACGGCGGCATCCTATCGGCCTGCTGGAGACGAGTCAAGCCGGAGGCCGCGAGGGTCATGGGTCTGGTTGAGGTTTTAGAAATTGCATAGCTTGTATCTGATATCCTTGATCATGCGAAATGATGAGATAAAAAGGAGGGCTGGCATTGGCTGAGTGGGTGACTTATAAAAATCATAAGATCAAGGCTTGCTCCCAACATCTTGGAGATGACCAATGGATGCCCAAGGCGCTCGCATGGCTTTCAGAGGGCGGCCGAGCGCCAATGAAAACCCTACAGGGTGAATTACATGAGATTAGGGATAAGGAAAAAAGGGCGAATGAGATTGCTCTTAGAAAAGCCAAGAAATGGGTAGATCAGCATCAATAGGTTGAGACTGATCCACTCCCGCCACGTGCGGCGGCGTAGGATCGTTGGGTAAGAGCGTATTGCAATCGCGCTGTTGCCTGTGGCATCCTCGGCTAGAGTAAGCAGGGGTGAGCGCATGAAAGAGACGCGGAAAGTGCATTATGTCAAAGGCGTATTTGTGTGCCCGAAGTGCCGGCAGTCGTATGTGCAAGAAAAGTGGATTGAAGAATGGCGGGTTCGCTGTCACAAGTGCGATTATCGCGGAACGTTGACGGAAGTCTCCGTTGAAGAACGGATGGAAGAGGAAATTATCCGTCGTTGAGCCGGTGCCAATCCTGTCCGTGGTTTCCTCCTCTCTGTGAATCGATGTTTTTGCCTCTCACCTCTATTTCACGACTCTGCCTAATTGGCGTCCTGTTTTTGTGCGCCTTTCCTCTGATGCTGGGTAGCGGCTCCGGTGAGGCAACCGTCGACGAGCCGGCTCCGCTGGTGAAGGTGCTCGTGACGTACCATTCGCTCTCCGGCAATACAGAACGCATGGCCGAAGCAGTGGTCGATGGCGTGAAAAGCGTTTCCGGCGCCGAGGCGCTGTTGAAACGAGTCGGCAAGGTGACGGCAGACGATTTGTTCTCCGCTGATGCCGTCGTGGTCGGCTCGCCGGTCTATTGGTCGAACATGTCGGGCGAGGTGAAAACCTTCTTCGACAACTGGCAGTTTAAATTCGGTGTATTTCCTGACTTCAAGATGAAGAACAAGATCGGCGCGGCCTTTGCCACTGGTGGTCAGGTGTCGAGTGGGAAGGAAATCACGATGTTGACGATTCTTGCCGCAATGTTGGGAAATCAAATGATCGTCGTCAGCGGTGGCGGGGCCTTCGGTGCATCTGCCACCACGGAAGGCGACAGTCCCGGCATCGACAATAAGGAGTTGGCCGATGCCAAGGCATTGGGCCGGCGTGTGGCTGAAGTCGCGGTGATGATGCAGCGAGGCTCTTCCCGTTAATCAGGTGTGTTCCTGTCCACAAACTTCCGCACACGGCTTCTTCTCTCGTCCCATTTCTGCCTGAGTCGCCCTTCTCGATCGCGAGTAAATCGTGTTGCCGCAGTCGTGCTGGACGTGGGAGAGAAGGCGTTAGCTGAGGCTAGCTTCGTACGCTGTTGGGGGAAGGCGTTTGATGGACACTCATCGCGATTTGCGCAAATTCTTGAATATTCTTTGAGCAGCGCCCGCAGCATCCTGGGTCTTTTAATCCAAACTTCGCTTTGAGTTGGCAGGGCATAACGATGCCGGTCCGTCCTGCTTCACGGATATCCGAATCGGTAATTCCCTTACAGAGGCAGAGGTACATGGGCCGCATTCCTGTATCGTCGAGCTGGGCCTCGCTCGACGGCAACGATTATGATAACTGTTATCAACTGAGATAAGGATACTCCCGCCATTTCCATCTGTCAAGAGGGGGTGTGCCCGTGTCAACCCAGTTTAGAAATGTCCTCTTTCTCCCAAAGTAGAAATGTCCGCGTTACGTCATCGGGGTCGCCGCCGTTGTTTGATGGTCGGGCAAGATGCGGCGATGCCACGGATGAGT